>NZ_RHQO01000038.1:0-50580 GCF_003935475.1 Pseudomonas sp. p99-361
GCTCGCGATTGCGCCGCGCGGGCGGCGCTCGCTCTAACAGGCGCTGCCATACCTTGTGGCAAACACCTGTCAGCCCTGACGCGATCCCTGTGGAAGCCCGGCTTGCCGGCGATGGGCCGCACAGCGGCCCCAACCGCTTGACTGACCGGCATCAGGCACAAGCCCCACAAATTTCCTTGATCATCGGTTATCCTCAGGCCATCGCCAGCCTCCGGAGCCAACATGACCGCCCCTCGTCTGCTCGTTCCCCTGAGCTTCGCCCTGCTGGGCGCCTGCGCCCAGCAACCCACTCAACCCGTCGAACTGGACGCCGAAAGCGAGTGCCCCATCCGCCTGCAGGTTGGCCAGAACCTCACGCTGAGCCTGCCCAGCAACCCCTCTACCGGCTACCGTTGGCGTGTGCAGGAGCCGGCAGCCGGTGTACTGCACAGCCTTGGCCCCGAGGTCTACAGCGCGCCAGACGACACAGGCATGGTCGGCAGCTCGGGTTTGTCCACCTGGCGCTACCAGGCCCACGCCCGGGGTGAAGGCAAGCTGGTGCTGGTCTACCAGCAGCCTTGGGCCACCGACGTCGCGCCCGTGCAAACCTTCGATTGCGCCCTTCGGGTCAACTGAGCTGCAGCGCCGGTCAGCCAATCATGCATCCAGGCCGCGGTTTGGCTAGAATGCCGCCCTTGCCTACCACCCGCAGCCTGGATCCGCCGTGAGCAAACAACCCGACCGCCTTTTTGCCCAACCCCTGGAGCAAGTGCCCGACTTCGTCTTCAACGAGGACGTGGTGCGCGTGTTCCCAGACATGATCAAGCGCTCGGTGCCGGGGTATCCAACCATCGTGGAAAACCTCGGTGTGCTGGCCGCACGCTTTGCCCAGCCGCATACCGCCCTTTACGACCTGGGCGCATCGCTGGGTGCGGTCACCCAGTCGCTGCGCCGGCATGTGCGCAGCGATGGCTGCCGGGTGATCGCGGTCGACAACTCCGCCGCCATGGTCGAGCGCTGCCGCCAGTACCTCACCGCCCAAGACTCGATGTTTCAGGAGCTGTTGCCGGTACAGGTGCTCGAAGCCGATATCCTCGCCCTCCCTTTCGAGCCCGCCTCGGTGGTGGCGATGAACTTCACCCTGCAATTCATCGCCCCCGACCAACGCCTGGCACTGCTTGCCCGCATCCGCCAGGCACTGCTGCCCGGCGGTGCGTTGATCCTGTCGGAAAAACTGCGCTTCGCCGATGAACAAGCCCAGGACCTGCTCAATGAGCTGCACCTGGACTTCAAGCGGGCCAACGGTTACAGCGAACTCGAAATCGCCCAGAAACGCAGCGCCATTGAAAATGTGATGCGCCCCGATACCCTCGAAACCCACCAGGAGCGCCTGCTTGCCGCCGGCTTCTCGAAAGTGGTGCCGTGGTTCCAATGCCTTAACTTCGCCTCGTTGATAGCCCTGCCATGATCGATCTGTCTTCCCTGGTCCGCCGCCTGGCGGCTACCCCCCTGGCTTCCTGGTCGCAAGGCCTGCAAGCGCAACTGCAAGCCAAGCTGGAAAAGGGCCACGGTGACCTGGACCGCTGGCGCGGTGCGCTGGAAGCCTTGCCCGCCGTGCAACCGAGTGAAGTCGACCTGGTCAACGGCCTGCGCCTGGACTGCGACTGCGACGCGGCCACCCGTGCACAGATGCGCCAGGCCTTGATGGGCCTGTCACCTTGGCGCAAAGGCCCGTTCGACCTGTTCGGCGTGCACGTCGACACCGAATGGCGTTCCGACTGGAAGTGGTCTCGCGTGGCCCCCCACCTGGATCTCAAGGGCAAACGTGTGCTCGATGTCGGTTGTGGCAACGGCTACTACCAGTGGCGCATGCTCGGTGCGGGCGCCGACATGGTGATCGGCGTCGACCCCAACTGGCTGTTTTTCTGCCAGTTCCAGGCGGTGCAGCAATACCTGCCGGAACTGCCCGCCTGGCACCTGCCTTTCGCGCTCGAAGAACTGCCGGCCAACCTGGAAGGGTTCGATACGGTGTTTTCCATGGGCGTGTTCTACCACCGCCGCTCGCCCATCGAGCACCTGCTGGCGCTGAAAGACTGCCTGGTCAAAGGGGGGGAGCTGGTACTGGAAACCCTGGTGGTCGAGGGTGATGAAAACCAGGTGCTGGTGCCCGAAGACCGCTACGCACAGATGCGCAATGTCTGGTACCTGCCTTCGGTACCGGCGTTGGCGCGCTGGTTGCGCCGTGCCGGCTTCAGCGACGTACGCTGCGTCGACGTGAGTGTGACCAGCATTGAAGAGCAGCGCAGCACCGACTGGATGCGTTACCAGTCCTTGGCTGACTTCCTCGACCCGAACGACCACAGCAAGACCATCGAAGGCCTGCCCGCACCACGCCGGGCCACCCTGCTGGCGCGCAAATAAAAAAAGCGCCCATAGGGGTAATGCCTGTCAGTTAAGTAATTTGGGGCCGCTTTGCGACCCTTCGCGGGCGTGCCCGCGAAGGGCTGCAAAGCAGCCCCATTAACGCTTAACTGACAGGCATTACCCATGCGGGCGCCTGAAGACAGCAACGCCGGGGAGCAGTGCCGGCGCCGCTGTTGCGACTCAATCCTTGGCCACCTCACGGGCCTTCTCTTGCGCCTTGCGCTCGCGCTCGGCCACGGCCTGCTGCTTGTCGCCGTGCAGGCGCTGCTGGTCTTCGCGGAACGCTTGCCAGAACTGCCTGGAGCGCTCCGCACCGCCCTCGGCGTAGACACTGGCGCTGCCCAGGGCAAGGGTGGCCAACAGTAGGTATTTGGTCAGGTTCATCGGGGTTGCCTCGTGGTAGCCGATCAGTCAGGCCATGGTCGCAGGGGCTGGCTAACAGCAAGGTGAGGCGCGGATTACAGTCCTGCAATGTGCCGGCGCCGCAACGGACAGCCAGATAACACCCGCATTACAAATCCGTTATCTACGCCTCGGCCGCTAACGCATGCCGTAACATCCTGCGCCTTGACCCTGATGTCACTAAAGGGTCGAGAATCGCCCCCTTTTCACCACACCGAGCCAACCCATGCGCCTACTGATCATCGAGGACGAGCTGCGTACCGCCGATTACCTGCAGCAAGGGCTGCGCGAAAACGGCTATGTGGTCGACTGCGCCCATACCGGCACCGACGGCCTGCACCTGGCACGCCAGCACCCGTACGACCTGGTCATCCTCGACGTCAACCTGCCCGAGCTCGATGGCTGGACCGTGCTTCAGCGCCTGCGTGCCGAATCGGCCACGCGCATCATGATGCTGACCGCCCATGGCCGCCTGGCCGACCGGGTAAAGGGCCTGGACCTGGGCGCCGATGACTACCTGCTCAAACCCTTTGAGTTCCCTGAACTGCTGGCGCGCATTCGCAGCCTGCTGCGCCGCAACGACCAGCAACTGCAACCCAGTACCCTGCGGGTCGCCGACCTTGAGCTGGACCCGGGCCGCCACCGCGCCTATCGCGCCGGGCAACGCATCGACCTGACCGCCAAGGAGTTCGCCCTGCTCCACCTGCTGATGCGACAGACCGGTGAAGTACTGTCGCGCACGCAGATCATCTCACTGGTGTGGGACATGAATTTCGATTGCGACACCAATGTGGTGGAGGTCTCGATCCGGCGCCTGCGCGCCAAGATCGATGACCCGTTCGACACCAAACTGATCCACACCCTGCGCGGTGTCGGTTACGTGCTGGAGGCGCGTTTTTGAAGACTACCAGCCTCTCTTTGCGCCTGGGCCTTAGCGTCACGCTGATGGGCGCTGCGCTGGTGTTGTTGCTGGCCTGCCTGGCCGTGTTCGCCCTGGATCACGAGCTGGACAGCCGCGCACGCAAGGACCTGGCGCGCAAGATGCTGCAGGTCGAGCACAACCTGCGCGTCGATCTGCGCAGCGAGGACCTGGGCACCAGGGCCCACCCCCTGCTCGACCTGGTGATGGGGCACGACAACCTCAGCCTCAGCGTACTGGCGCAGGAAAGCCGCCACCCGCACCTGCTCAGCCTGGGGCCGGCACTGGACTCGCGCGTCGCTGAGCTGCCCACCGACGAACGCCTGGCCTTTCACGCCTGGCGCGACAGCAGCGGCAACCAGATCCTGACCGTCAGCCGGTTGATGCGCCTGCGTGACAACACCCCGGTCAAGGTGCTGATGTCGCTCAACCGCGCCGACGATAACGCCCTGTTGCAGGCGTACCTGCACTCAACCCTGCTGGCGCTGCCACTGCTGCTGCTGCTGATTGGCGCGGGGGCCTGGTGGCTGATGCAGCGCGGCCTCAAGCCCCTGCGCCATTTCCGGCGCATCGCTGGCCAGGTTTCGGCCCAGGACCTGCAGCATCGCCTGCCCGCCAGCGGCCTGCCACTGGAACTGGCTGAACTCGCGCGCAGCATCAACGTGATGCTCGACCGCCTCGATCAGGGTGTCAGCCAGCTCGCGCAGTTCTCCGACGACTTGGCGCACGAACTGCGTACCCCCTTGAGCAACCTGATGGGCAAGGCCCAGGTGACCCTGACACGCGAACGGGAGAACGCCAACTACCGGGAGGTGCTGGAAGACAGTATCGAGGAGCTGACCCGGCTCAACCGCATCATCAATGACATGCTGTTTCTCGCCCAGGTCAGCCAACCGCAAACCCAGGTGGCGCTCAAGCCCTTGGCGTTGGCCGACGAGACTGCCCGGGTAGTCGAGCTGTTCGCCTTCAGTGCCGAGCTCAAAGGCGCAGCGCTGCGGGTGCAGGGTTGGGGCACGGCGTTGGGCGACCGGTTGATGGTTCAACGGGCGCTGTCGAACCTGTTGAGCAATGCCATACGGCACAGCCCTGAGGGTGAACCGGTCGACTTGCATATCCAGCGTACAGGCAACGAAATACGGCTATCTGTGCAGAACCGTGGCCCAGGCATCGCTGCGGCTGAGCAGCCACAGCTGTTCGAACGCTTTTACCGGGTGGGTTCGGGGCGCTCGCGGTTGGAGGGCGGGACCGGCTTGGGGCTGGCGATCGTCAAATCGATCATGCAACTGCACGGGGGGCGGGTTGAGGTGAGCAGCAGCCCCTCGGGGCCGACCCGCTTTACCCTGGTGTTTCCTGCCGAGTGATCGGCCGCCTGTACCCGCGGATAGGCAGGTACAGGCAACTGACAGATCAGCGCGAAGCCGCGACGATCAGGGCCTTCATCTCGGCCACAGCAGCCTTGAAGCCCACGAACAGGGCATGCGCCACCAATGCGTGGCCAATGTTCAGCTCATTGATGCCCTTGATCGCCGCCACAGCCTCGACGTTGTGGTAATGCAGGCCATGGCCGGCATTGACGATCAGCCCCTGACCCACGCCAAACGCCACACCGTCGACAATGCGCCGCAGCTCATCGGCCACCTCGGCTGGGGTTTGCGCGTCGGCATAGCGCCCGGTGTGCAGCTCGATGGCGGGGGCGCCGACCCGGCGTGCGGCCTCGATCTGCCGCTCGTCAGCATCGATGAACAGCGACACTTCGGCGCCAGTGCGTGCCAGGCGTTCGACCGCCGCCTTGATCCGTGCCTCCTGCCCGGCCACGTCCAGGCCACCTTCGGTGGTCAGCTCCTGACGGGTTTCAGGTACCAGGCAGATGTGCGCCGGGCGAATTTTCTCGGCAAAGGCCATCATCTCTTCGGTGACGCCCATTTCGAAGTTCATGCGCGTCTGCAGCACGTCCTTGAGCAGCACCACGTCGCGCTCCTGAATGTGCCGGCGATCTTCGCGCAGGTGCACGGTAATGCCGTCGGCGCCTGCTTCCTCGGCATCCAGGGCAGCCTTGACCGGGTCAGGGTAACGCGTGCCGCGGGCCTGGCGCAGGGTTGCCACGTGGTCGATGTTGACGCCAAGAAGCATGCGGTTGCTGTGAGTCACGAAAGGCTCTCCTGAAGATTGAGGCCCACAGCATACGTCGTGATCAGCGCTTGCGAAACAGTTCCCGGCTGACCAGTGGCTTGCCGCCCAGGTGAACGGCCAGGGCCTGGCGCATCAGGCGCTTGGCGGCGAGCAAGGCACCGTCCGCGCTCCAATCGGCTTGCGCCAGGGCCAGCAGCTCGGTGCCGCGGAACAAGCCAGGTTGCGCCAGCTCGACCCGTTCCAGGCCTGCGTCCACGCGCAAGCGGTACAGGCCATCGGCGGCAATGGGGTGGTCGTTGACGTCCTGGCTCAGGGAAAACGCGTAACCAAGCTCATCGAGCAGCCGCCATTCGAACGAACGCAGCAGCGGTTCCAGCGGGCGCCCCTCGGCCAGGGCCTGCAGGGTGAGTGTGTAGTGCTCGAAAAGGGCCACGGATGGCGCCTCGGCAGGCAGCAGGCGCATCAGCAACTCGTTGAGGTACAGCCCGCTGAACAGTGCATCGCCATGCAACCAGGCGGCGATGCCGGCGCTGTCCATGCGCCCGACATTCTTCAGCTCGCCACGCCCGCGCAGTTCGAGCTCCAGCGGCACGAACGGCCGTACCAGGCTGCCACCCTTGCCGCGCGCACGGCGCAGTACCGCACGCATGCGGCCCTGCGGGGTGAAAAAGTCCACCAGCGCACTGGTTTCCTTGTAGGCGCGGCTGTGCAGCACATAGGCTGGCTGGCCGACAGGTTGTTCCATGGGAGATCACTCGTTCCCTGTCGCCAGGAAAACCGCATAGTGGGGCGGCTGTGCAGCCCATCGCCGGCAAGCCAGCTCCCACACCGACCGCATCGCCCCAGGGCTTGTGCAGTACCTGTGGCAGCTGGCTTGCCGGCGATGGGCCGCACCGCGGCCCCAACAGTATTGCTTAGAGGTCGCCGTAACCCAGTGAACGCAACGCGCGCTCATCGTCGGACCAGCCACCTTTCACCTTGACCCACAGGTTGAGCATGACCTTGGAGTCGAACAGCACTTCCATGTCTTTGCGTGCCTCGGAGCCGATGCGCTTGATGCGCTCGCCCTTGTCGCCAATGATGATCTTTTTCTGGCCATCGCGCTCAACCAGGATCAGCGCGTGGATGTGCAGCACGTGCCCCTGCTGCTTGAATTCCTCGATCTCCACGGTGATCTGGTAAGGCAACTCAGCCCCCAGCTGGCGCATGATCTTCTCGCGCACCAGTTCGGCCGCCAGGAAACGGCTGCTGCGGTCGGTGATCTGGTCTTCCGGGAAGAAGTGGTCATTTTCCGGCAGGTGCTTGGCGATCTGCGCTTCCAGCGCCTCGAGGTTATGGCCCTGCTGCGCAGAAATCGGCATCACCTCGGCGTTCGGCAACTGCTCCTGCAGCCATTGCAGGTGCGGGATCAGCTCGGCCTTCTCTTCCATGCGGTCGGTCTTGTTGACCGCGATGATCAGCGGCCCGGTCACGTACTGCACGCGCTCCAGCACCAGTTGGTCCTCGTCGGTCCACTTGGTACGGTCGACCACGAAGATCACCACATCGACGTCTTTCAAGGCCGCCGAAGCATTGCGGTTCATGTAGCGGTTCAGGGCCTTGTCGTTGGCCTTGTGCATGCCAGGGGTATCGACGTAGATCGCCTGCACATCACCTTCGGTCTTGATGCCGAGCATGTTGTGGCGGGTGGTCTGCGGCTTGCGCGAGGTAATCGCCAGCTTCTGGCCGAGGATGTGGTTGAGCAGGGTCGACTTGCCCACGTTCGGGCGGCCGACAATGGCTACATAGCCGCAGCGGGTCGGGTTGCTCTCAGTCATTGCCATTCTCCACGCCCAGGGCGATCAGTGCAGACGCAGCGGCAACTTGCTCGGCAATACGCCGACTAACGCCTTGGCCACGGCTCTTGTTGTTCAGCAGCACCACTTCGCATTCGACGAAGAAGGTGCGGCAGTGCGGCTCGCCCTGGATATCCACCACTTCGTAGCGCGGCAGCTCGCAGCTGCGCGACTGCAGGAACTCTTGCAGGCGGGTTTTCGGGTCCTTGTTGGTGTCGACCAGGGTCAGGCCCTCGAACTCATTGGCCAGCCAGGCCAGCACGCGCTCGCGGGCGGTTTCCATGTCGGCGTCCAGGTAAATGGCGCCAATCAGTGCTTCCAGCGCATCGGCAAGGATCGACTCGCGGCGAAAACCACCGCTCTTGAGCTCGCCGGACCCCAGGCGCAGGTACTCACCAAGGTCGAAGCCACGGGCCAGGCGGGCCAGGGTTTCGCCCTTGACCAGCCGCGCCCGTAGGCGCGACAGCTGGCCTTCGCGGGCCTGCGGAAAACGCTCGAACAGCGCTTCACCGGCGACGAAGTTGAGAATGGCGTCACCCAGGAACTCCAGGCGCTCGTTGTTGCGCCCGGCGTAACTGCGATGGGTCAGCGCCAGGAGCATCTGGTCCTGGTTCTTGAAGGTGTAGCCGAGCTTTCGCTCCAGACGGGCAAGGGAAGCACTCATGCGGCCACCCGTTGGTTATTTAACGCGTTGTTCAAATCAACATCCTGAAAGACTGTTTGGCTGTGGCCCGCCGCGTGATGTGCGGCGAATCTCCCGATCCCTGAGAACACAGCCTATGTCAGAAATGCATTCGGCGCTGTCTGCTGGACAGCGCCGATGGGTATCAATGGATCAAACCGACCCGCGACAGGTTGGGCAGGTGACTGAGCTTGGGTTCCGGCCAGCTCATCCATACCGCGAAGGCCTTGCCGACGATGTTCCGGTCCGGAACCATGCCGTGCAGCTCCTTGGGAATGTTCGGGTCATCCCAGAAACGGCTGTCGTTGGAGTTGTCGCGGTTGTCGCCCATCATGAAGTAGTGGCCTGCCGGCACGGTCCATTGCTGGTCCGGCGGCATGCGATAGCGGCTCATTTCCTTGCGGATCAGGTGTTCGGTCTCGCCCAGCTTTTCCTTGTACAGCGTGGCGCTGCCCAAGGTGCCCGGCTCGCTACCTACCAGCTGTTCGGCAACCGGCTGGCCGTTGACGAACAGGCGCTTGTCGTTGGTATAACGCACCACGTCGCCTGGCAGGCCGACCACACGCTTGATGTAGTTGACGTTCGGGTCGCTCGGGTAACGGAACACCATGACGTCGCCGCGCTGCGGGTCACCCACTTCGATGACCTTCTTGTCGATCACCGGCAGGCGAATGCCATAGGAGAACTTGTTCACCAGGATGAAATCGCCCACTTCCAGAGTGGGTTTCATCGACCCCGAAGGGATCTGGAACGGCTCGACCAGGAACGAGCGCAGTACCAGTACGATGAACAGCACCGGGAAGAACGACTTGCCGTACTCGACCAGCAACGGTTCCTTGTTCAGGCGCTCGACCACCGCCATTTCAGGCTGGCTTACGCTGCCCTGATAGTTGGCAATAGCCGCACGCCGGCGCGGGGCCAGGAACAGCAAGTCGATCAAGCCCAGCAAACCGCAGACGAATACGGCAATGACCAGCAACAGCGGGAAATTTAGCGACATAGGACCTAGCTATCCAACCTGAGCACGGCGAGGAAGGCTTCCTGTGGAATTTCCACGTTGCCCACCTGTTTCATGCGTTTCTTACCGGCCTTCTGCTTCTCCAGCAGTTTCTTCTTACGGCTGACGTCACCACCGTAGCACTTGGCCAGTACGTTCTTTCTGAGCGCCTTGACGGTTGTCCGGGCAATGATCTGGCCGCCAATGGCTGCCTGGATCGCCACGTCGAACATCTGCCGAGGGATCAGTTCCTTCATCTTCTCGGTCAACGCACGGCCTTTGTAGGCCGCGTTGTCGCGGTGCACGATCAATGCCAGGGCATCGACCTTGTCGCCGTTGATCAGCACGTCCAGCTTGACCAGGTTGGCCGACTGGTAGCGATCAAAATGGTAATCCAGCGAAGCATAGCCGCGGCTGGTGGATTTGAGGCGGTCGAAGAAGTCCAGCACCACTTCGTTCATCGGCATGTCATAGCGCACCTGCACCTGGCTGCCGAGGAACTGCATGTCGCGCTGCACACCACGCTTCTCGATGCACAAGGTGATCACGTTACCCAGGTGCTCCTGCGGCACCAGAATGGTCGCGGTCACGATAGGCTCGCGGAAGTCGGCCACGGCTGAAACATCCGGGAGCTTGGACGGGTTGTCGACGACAATAGTTTCGCCGGTTTTCAACTCCAGCTCGTAGATCACGCTGGGTGCGGTGGTGATCAGGTCCAGGTCGTACTCGCGCTCCAGGCGCTCCTGGATGATCTCCATGTGCAGCATGCCGAGGAAGCCGCAACGGAAACCGAAGCCCAGTGCATCGGAGCTTTCCGGCATGTACTGCAGCGACGAATCGTTCAGGGTGAGCTTCTGCAGGGCATCGCGGAAGTCTTCGAAGTCGTCGGAGCTGACCGGGAACAGGCCTGCGTAGACCTGCGGCTGGATTTTCTTGAAGCCTGGCAGCACTTCGACCTCGGGGGTCGAGGACAAGGTCAGGGTGTCGCCTACCGGGGCACCGTGAATGTCCTTGATGCTGGCGATGATGAAGCCCACTTCACCGGCTTTCAGGTCGGCGGTCTGGGTGTGTTTCGGGGTGAACACCCCCACGCTGTCGACCAGGTGCACCTTGCCGGTGGACTTGACCAGGATCTTGTCGCCCTTCTTGACGCGCCCCTGGCGCACGCGCACCAGCGAGACCACGCCCAGGTAGTTGTCGAACCAGGAGTCGATGATCAGCGCTTGCAGCGGCGCATCGATTTCGCCCACGGGTGCCGGGATCGAGTGCACCAGGCGCTCGAGCACCTCGTCCACGCCCATGCCGCTCTTGGCACTGCAGGCCACGGCGTCAGTGGCGTCGATACCGATGATTTTCTCGATTTCGTCCTTGACGCGGTCCGGGTCGGCCTGGGGCAGGTCCATCTTGTTGAGGACCGGCATGACCTCCAGGCCCTGCTCGATGGCGGTGTAGCAGTTGGCAACCGACTGGGCCTCCACACCCTGGCCGGCGTCGACCACCAGCAGTGCGCCTTCACAGGCTGCCAGCGAGCGCGAGACTTCGTAGGTGAAGTCGACGTGGCCGGGGGTGTCGATGAAGTTCAGCTGGTAGATCTTGCCGTCCTGCGCCTTGTAGTGCAGCGTGACGCTGTGGGCCTTGATGGTAATACCGCGTTCGCGCTCCAGGTCCATGGAGTCCAGTACCTGGGCTTCCATTTCGCGAGCCGTCAGGCCACCGCACATCTGGATGAAACGGTCGGCCAGCGTCGACTTGCCATGGTCGATGTGGGCGATGATGGAGAAATTGCGGATATGACTCAAATCACTCACGGGTCAACACTCGAAAAGGCTGCGAGCCGGACGCCCGCCGAAAAATAGCCGGGCATTGTACCTTAAGCTGTTCGCAGATGGGAGATTCCTCTGCCCGACTGTACACAACTAACCGCCAGTCAATTGTGAATATTCATGAAAAAGGGCAGCCGAAGCTGCCCTTTTCGCCCCACCTGGCCGCTTATTCAGCGAGCTTGAAGGTGATGAAGCTGGCACGGCCCTGACGCAGCACGCGCATCGACACCGAGCGGTTCTTCGGCAGTTCCTTGGCGATTTCGGTGAATTCCTTGGCCGAGCCGATGGCCTGGTTGTTCAGGTGGCTGATGACGTCACCCGGGCGCAGGCCGATGAGCGCTGCCGGACCATCCTGGACTTCCTTGATCACCACGCCGCCCTTGAGCTCGAGGGATTTTTTCTGCTCGGCGGTCAGGTCGGCGACCGCGACACCCAGGCGGTTGCTGCTGCGCTCGGTGCTGCCGTCGGCACCGGCGGTGATGTCGGCGTCGTCGTCCGGCATGGCGCCCACGGCCACGTCCAGGGTCTGGCGCTTGCCGTTGCGGATGATTTCCAGCTTGGCTTTCTCGCCATCCTTGAGGCTGCCGACCAGGTGCGGCAGGTCGGCCGACATGACGATCGGCTGGCCGTTCATGCTCAGGATCACGTCACCCACCTGCAAGCCACCCTTGGCGGCCGGGCCGTTTTCCAGCACCTGGGCTACCAGGGCGCCGGCCGGCTTGTCGAGGCCGAAGGATTCGGCCAGGTCCTTGTTGACCTCCTGAATCACCACGCCCAGCCAGCCGCGGCTGACTTTGCCGTCTTTCTTCAACTGGTTGGAAACGTCGAGCGCCACATCGATCGGGATGGCGAACGACAGGCCCATGAAGCCGCCCGAACGGGTGAAGATCTGCGAGTTGATACCCACCACTTCGCCCTTCATGTTGAACAGCGGACCACCGGAGTTACCCGGGTTGATGGCCACGTCGGTCTGGATGAACGGCACATAGGTATCGTTGGGCAGGGTGCGGCCCTTGGCGCTGACGATGCCCTTGGTCACCGAATGGTCGAAGCCGAACGGCGAACCGATGGCCAATACCCACTCGCCCACCTTGAGCTTCTCGGAGTCGCCCAGTTTCACGGTGGGCAGGTTCTTGCCATCGACCTTGAGCAAGGCCACGTCGGTACGGGGATCGGTGCCGATCAGCTTGGCCTGCAGCTCACTGCGGTCCGACAGGCGGACGATGATCTCGTCGGCATCGGCGACCACATGGTTGTTGGTCAACACATAGCCATCGCTGGAAATGATGAAGCCAGAGCCCAGCGACATGGCCTCACGCTGGCGATCGCCACGGGGCGAGCGCGGCTGTTGCGGCATGTTGCGCTCGAAGAATTCGCGGAACATCGGCGGCAGGCCTTCCAGGTCCGGCATCTGGCCCTGTGCGACGCGGCGGTCCGGCAGCTTCTGCTTGGTGCTGATGTTGACCACCGCGGGCGAGGCCTGCTCGACCAGCGTGGTGAAGTCCGGCAGGGCTTCGTCGGCCTGGGCGGTGAGCGCCTGGCCGAGCATCAGCACGGTGGCGACCATCATTAGGTAGGATTTCAAGCGTGGTATTGACATACGGCTCCCGTCACAACGAGCGGTAGTTAGAAAGGCCCCTGCACAAAACAGGAAAGGCCAGGCTCCTGAAAGCCTGACCTATAGAAAATTTGCCGCAGGATTGCAAATGACAATGCTTTAATTTCATTTCAGGCGCATGCCCGGCTGCCTTTGGCACGGCCCGCAAACGGGCACCTTTACTGGCGTGCCTGGGCATCCTGAGGTCGCATGGACAGGGCAACACGCTCTGCCGTACCCAGGGGGATTTCACCGACGACCGTCACCATGACCTTGCCCTTGGGCGTATTCAGGCGACGCGAAACCGCCGACGTCGGCCCAAGCTGGGTGCGCACATCGTTACCACCGTCATCCTTGACCGGCTCGAGGAACACCGAGAAGCGCGCCAGGCCATCGTCGTACATCAGGCTACTGACCGAGCTGCCAAGCTTGGGGTCGCGGTGCACGGTGCTGTTGACCAGTTCGAAGCCCGGCGGCAACCAGTCCGAACGCCAGGCGGCGATGTTGTCATTGCTGACCGAGGCCACATGCTGCACAGGCTTGCAGGCGACGCTTGGCTGCAGGTCGCTGTCGCTGGGCAGGTCATCTGTATCGAGACGGGTCATCTGGAAGCGTTCCAGCAACTGCCCCTTGTCGTTGAGCATCAAGGAGCGCAGCGGCAGGCCGGTCTTGCGGTCCAGGTGCAATTCGAAGGCATAGCGGTGCTGGTCGCGCGGCGTGAGCGTCACAATCACCGCGTCACGCCCGGCCACGCGTGACTTGCCCGCCACGCTCAGGTCGTACCAACCCATGAGCTTAAGGGGATCAAGCACACGCGGTGCAGTATCTGGAGGGCTGGTAACCCCGCTGGCCAAGGCGCCGCTGACACACGCCACCTTGCCATCCACGCGCACGATTTCCTCGGCAGCGCCGTCGAGCTGCAATAGCCGCTCGCTGACCTTGCCGCCCTCTACCCTGTGCCAGATATCGTGGGAAGAAAAACTACCGTTGCGTTCGTAGACGAAAGCGCCTTGGTAGCTCTGTTTTTGCTCGGCCTGTGCCAGCTTGTTCAGCCATTCACTCGCCTCGGGCGAAGAATTGGCTGCCAACGCTGGCACCGTCATGCAGCTGCCAAACAGCAGCGTCAGGAGAGGTAGCGCGCGCATGAGCCTCCTTACTTAACGGTTTTCCAGGCTGGCAGCGCGGGCATACGGCAGTGCAGTTTCAGTACCCTTGAGCGCAGACTCCTGAGCATGCTGGCGCAGGTAACCTGGCAGACGCTGATCCCAGCCGGCCTGGTTCTGCAGCACACCGTTGGCCATTGGCCCGGTCGGTTGCTCGCTGCTCTCGGTGTAACCTGCCAATACTGCAGGGCCCTGTGCTTGTGGCACGCTCACGCCCTGCTGGACCGGCTGCTGGGCAGCCAGCTCGGCCCCAGTGATCTCGTCCTGGTTGTACATGCGCACACCCGCCAGCACGGCCACGGTGACCGAAGCAGCCACAGCCAGGCGGCCGATGCTGCGCCACGGGCCCTTGTTGACCTTGGCCGGCACGGCTTCATCGGCCAGCGCCGCAGACACCGCCGAGGCGATATCCAGGTTGGGCAGCAGCAACTCCTTGTGCATGGCTGCGCGGGCTACCTGGTAACGGGACCAGGTGGCACGGGTTTCGGCTTCGTCGACGGCGTTCAACACCCGACGCAATTCCAGTTCGTCCGCTTCGTTATCCATTACCGCGGACAGCGATTCCTGCAAAGCTTCACGACTCATGGCGGTTCCTCTCTTGGCTGTCGCCGCTGTCTCAGGTTTCCTGCAACAACGGTTGCAGGGCTTTGTCTATGGCCTCCCGAGCGCGGAAGATTCGAGAGCGCACGGTACCCACCGGACATTGCATGACACTGGCAATGTCTTCGTAACTCAGGCCATCGAACTCACGCAGGGTAAGCGCCGTGCGCAGGTCTTCGGGCAGTTGCTGGATGGTGCGATGGACGGTGCCTTCGATCTCATCCCGCAACAACGAGCGCTCTGGAGACTCAAGATCCTTGAGGCCATGATCGCCGTCGTAAAACTCCGCATCCTCGGAGCTGACATCGCTGTCTGGCGGCCGTCTTCCACGGGACACCAGGTAGTTCTTCGCCGTGTTGATGGCGATGCGGTACAGCCACGTGTAAAACGCACTGTCGCCGCGGAAATTGCCAAGTGCACGGTAGGCCTTGATAAAGGCTTCCTGCGCAACATCCTGGGCCTCGTGGGTATCGTGAACGAACCGCACGATCAACCCGAGAATCTTGTGCTGATACTTCAGCACCAACAGATCGAACGCTCGCCTGTCGCCGCGCTGCACGCGCTCGACAAGTTGCTGATCCTCTTCCTGGGTTAGCATGAACACTCCTCAGTGAACTCGAAGGAGCGTTGCAACAGCCATCGCTCAGGCTTGCAACCATAGACTCGGGCTTTTCGCAAAAGTTCTCCCCTCCAAGCAAGTTTCCTGCAGCCCTTGGTCGGCTTGCACGGAAGACGAGGCACGGTCATCGCCGGCTTCGTCGATAATCAGGTTACGTGTACGCAGGGACAGCCGGGACAGGCCTGCCGCCCTGCGTCGCCGCGGCAATTTGTGGCGTGCGGGCAACCTTCATAGGATTTCCGGCCATGTCGGAAAGTTCCCACAAAGGTTGGCCACGCTGGCAGCTGGCATGGAAATTGGCCACCGGGGGCTGCTATAAAGGCAGCCCGGTCGAGCGAACAATAGTTTCACTATGCCACCTGCGCGTGGCTATTGTGCCGCGCCCCCTCCAAAGATTACTAGTGTCCCGACATGAGCCAACAATTCCAACATGATGTCCTGGTGATCGGCAGCGGTGCCGCCGGTCTCAGCCTGGCACTCAACCTCCCCAGCCACCTGCGCATCGCCGTGCTGAGCAAGGGCGACCTGGCCAATGGCTCGACCTTCTGGGCCCAGGGCGGTGTCGCTGCGGTGCTGGACAATACCGACACAGTGCAGTCGCATGTGGAGGATACCCTCAATGCCGGCGGCGGCCTGTGCCATGAAGACGCCGTACGCTTTACTGTCGAACACAGCCGCGAGGCCATACAGTGGCTGATCGAACAAGGCGTACCGTTTACCCGCGACGAGCACTACAGCGTCGACGATGGCGGCTTCGAGTTCCACCTTACCCGCGAGGGCGGCCATAGCCACCGGCGGATCATCCACGCCGCCGATGCGACCGGTGCCGCCATTTTCACCACGCTGCTCAAGCAGGCCCGCTCGCGCCCGAATATCGAGCTGCTGGAACAGCGCGTGGCAGTCGACCTGATCACCGAGCGGCGCCTGGGCCTGCCCGGCGAGCGCTGCCTGGGCGCCTATGTGCTCAACCGCAACAGTGGTGAGGTCGACACCTTCGGGGCACGCTTCACCGTGCTGGCCACTGGCGGCGCGGCCAAGGTCTACCTCTACACCAGCAACCCCGACGGCGCGTGTGGCGACGGCATTGCCATGGCCTGGCGGGCCGGTTGCCGGGTGGCGAACCTGGAGTTCAACCAGTTCCACCCGACCTGCCTGTATCACCCGCAGGCCAAGAGCTTCCTGATCACCGAGGCCCTGCGTGGCGAGGGCGCCCTGCTGCGCCTGCCCAATGGCGAGCGTTTCATGCCACGTTTCGACCCGCGCGAGGAACTGGCGCCCCGCGATATCGTCGCCCGCGCCATCGACCACGAAATGAAGCGCCTGGGTGTGGACTGCGTGTACCTGGACATCACCCACAAGCCAGCCGAGTTCATCAAGGGCCACTTCCCCACCGTGTACGAGCGGTGCCTGGCGTTTGGCATCGACATCACCCGCCAGCCGATTCCGGTGGTGCCTGCCGCGCACTACACCTGCGGCGGGGTAATGGTCGACGACCGCGGCCACACCGATGTGCCGGGTTTGTACGCGATTGGCGAAACCAGTTTCACGGGCCTGCATGGCGCCAACCGCATGGCCAGCAACTCACTGCTGGAGTGTTTTGTGTATGGCCGCGCCGCGGCTGCCGACATCGAGGCCAACCTGCAGCAGGTGAGCATGCCAAGGGCTCTGCCGGGTTGGGATGCCAGCCAGGTGACCGATTCGGACGAGGACGTGATCATCGCGCACAACTGGGACGAGTTGCGGCGGTTCATGTGGGACTACGTGGGTATCGTGCGCACCAGCAAGCGCCTGCAGCGGGCGCAGCACCGCATTCGGTTGCTGCTGGATGAAATCGACGAGTTCTACAGTAACTACAAGGTCAGCCGCGACCTGATCGAACTGCGCAACCTGGCACAGGTGGCCGAGCTGATGATCCTGTCGGCGATGCAGCGCAAGGAGAGCCGCGGCTTGCATTACACCCTGGACTACCCGGGCATGCTGGACGAAGCAAAGGACACGGTGCTCAGCCCGGCCTGAGCGCTGCAGCGCCTGGGGTATCGAGCGCCGCCCGCGCGGCGCATCGCGAGCTGCGCTCGCTCCTACGTTTGTTTCGGGCCAATGATGCCTGTTGGATTTGCGCGCGAGCGCCTTGGTGCATGGCTCGATATCGCGTCGTACGAACAAGGCGATCGCGCGCGCCCGGCACAGGCATCATTGGCCCGAAACAAACGTAGGAGCGAGCGCAGCTCGCGATGCGCCGCACGGGCGGCGCTCGATGCCACAGGCGCCATAACTGCCACGGCGAACACCCGTCAGCCCTGACTTGCACCCACCCCGCCCCAGCGCCGCCGGCTGAATTTCAACCGCACCCGCAACCGCCGATGCTCATCCGCGCCCAGGGCATCCGGCGGTATACACTGGCTTTGCCCCAACCAGCGCCCGGCGCGCTCAAAGCGCACCACCACCAACCCAGGCAGGGCCATGCTGTCCCGGCACAGCCGCACCGGCTGCCAGCCACCACCACGGGTGTACACCTGCCAGCCGCGCACATCACGGCGCAAGCCGGTAACGGCCTGTTCATGGGTCAACAGAATACGGCGGGGAAGCGCCCAGGCAGCGTGGGCAAGGCAGGCAATGATGAGGGTAAACGCCAGCCAGGCTGGCAGCGCGCTTGCCCACGCGGCAAGCCAGGCTACCCCCTGGCATGCCAGGTAGACAGCCAGCAGCCGGCGCGAGCCCTGCCAGCGGCACTCATAACACTCACTTGGGCTGGACACGGTCCAGAATGATGCGAACCATGCGCTGCAGCTCCGGGTCTTCAGACTCGGTGCGCTCCATGAACCAGCCGAACATGTCCTGATCCTCGCAGCTCAACAGGCGCACATACAGTTCGCGGTCGGCCTCGTTGAGGGTGGGGTAGACTTCCTGGGTGAAAGGCACCAGCAGCACGTCCAGTTCCAGCATGCCGCGGCGGCTGTGCCAGAACAGCCGGTTGAGTTCAGTTTGTTCGACCATGGGGCCCTCCTCGAATGGCCCGCCAGTATACAGCCAGGCGAGCGCAGCGGCACCGGGCGTTGGTCTACTCACCTACCTATTTTGTTACCGGCGTTCTATGATGGCCGCCAGTCTTTAGCCACCGCGATGACCCATGGCCGATTCCGCTTTCTTCTGCCCCCTGTCCCACGAGGGCATCCTCGCCGTCCGCGGCTCCGATGCAGGCAAGTTCCTGCAAGGCCAGCTGACCTGCAACATCAACTATCTCAGCCAGGACCATGCCGGCCTCGGCGCCCGCTGCATGGTCAAGGGGCGCATGCAGTCGAGCTTCCGTATCCTGCCCGAAGGCAACGGCTACCTGCTGGCCATGGCCAGCGAGCTGCTCGAGGCGCAATTGGCCGACCTGAAGAAGTACGCCGTGTTTTCAAAGGCCACGCTCACCGATGAGAGCAGCGCCTGGGCACGCTTCGGCCTGCAAGGGGGCGAAGCGGCACTGCAAGCACTGGGGATCGACCTGCCCAGCGCCGCGGGCAGCACCGTGCGCCAGGCCGGGCTGATCGCGATCACCGTGTCCGCCGGCCGCGTAGAGCTGTGGGTAGCGGCGGACAACGCCGAGCCCGTGCGCCAGGCCCTCGCCGCCGCCCTGCCCGAAGGCAGCCTCAACGACTGGCTGCTCGGCCAGGTCCGCGCCGGCATCGGTCAGGTCATGGGGCCGACCCGCGAGCTGTTCATTCCCCAGATGATCAACCTGCAAGCCGTCGATGGCGTCAGCTTCAAGAAGGGCTGCTACACCGGCCAGGAAATCGTCGCGCGCATGCAGTACCTGGGCAAGCTCAAGCGCCGTCAGTACCGCCTGGCGCTGGACCAGGCCGCCGTTCCGGCGCCGGGGGCGGAAATCTTCTCGCCCACCCACGGCTCGTCGGTCGGTGAAGTGGTGCTGGCCGCCAGCAACGGTGCCGGCTGCGAATTGCTCGCCGTGCTGAGTGCCGAGGCGGTAGAGGACGACAACCTGCACCTGGGCAGCCTGGAAGGCCCACGCCTGCAGGTGCTGACCCTGCCTTACGAACTGGACCGCGACCGGGAAATCCAGCGCTGACCAGCCTGCCCCGCCCGCGTGGCGGGGCCGCACCACCACTGCGGTAGACACGCCCATGAACAAGCTGGCCGAGATGGTTCAAGCACAGTTGCTCGATGCCATCGAAAAGGATGACCTGGTCCTGCCGACCCTGCCCGAAGTTGCCTTGAGCATCCGTGAGGCGGCAGAAGACAGCGAGATCAGCGTAGCGGCCCTGAGCAAGGTGATCGGCCGTGATGCGGCGCTTTCGGCGCGCCTGATCAAGGTCGTCAACAGCCCACTGCTGCGCGCGGCGGTAGAAGTGACCGACCTGCACACCGCCATCACGCGCCTGGGCATCAACTACAGCTGCAACCTCGCCATCGGCCTGGTCATCGAGCAGATTTTCCACGCCCGCTCGTCGGCCGTAGAACAAAAATTGCGGGAAATCTGGGCCAACAGCCTGGAAGTGGCAGGCATCAGTTACGAAATCACGCGCCGCTACACCCAGCTCAAACCTGAGCAGGCGACCCTGGGTGGGCTGGTCAACCAGATTGGCGCGCTACCCGTGCTGATCTACGCCGAAGAGCACAACGAACTGCTGTCCGATCCGGTGTGCCTGCATTATGTGATCGAGCAGATCCAGCCGGCGTTGGGTGACAAGATTCTCAAGGCGTGGGAGTTTCCGGAGCAATTGGTCAACCTGCCCTCGCAGGTTCAGGACCTGGACCGCCAGACTGACACGGTCGACTACATCGACATCGTGCAGATAGCGCGTTGCATCAGCCAACGTGGGCGCCAGCGGCCGTTGGCGGCGCTGCCGGCGTACCGCCACCTGGGCTTGCCGTTCGGTACCGAACTTGAGGTGGAAGAGCTGCTTGAGGCGCGGAGCATGTTGCGCTGACCCGCTCAAACCTGCGCTGGCCGGCGGTGGGCCAGCACAGGCACCGCGTCAGTCCGCGATAAAACTCACCCGTACCCGCAACCCGCCCTTCGCGCCATCATGCAGGCTCACCTGCGCCAGGTGCGCACGGCAGATCTCGCCCACGATGGCCAGCCCCAACCCGCTGCCCTGCGCACTGCGCCGGTAGAACCGCTCGAAGACCCGCTCGCGCTCAGCCTCGGGAATGCCCGGCCCGTCGTCTTCCACCTCCAGCACGGCCGGGGCCAGCACGCGAATGATCACATTGCCGCCCTGCGGTGTATGCGCCAGGGCATTGTCCACCAGGTTGCTCAACAGCTCGTTGAGCAACGTCGGCTCGCCCTTCAACCAGACCGGCGCCTCGGCCTCCAGCGCCAGCGCAACGCCGCGCTTGTGCGCCAGGGGCGCCATGGCCATGCCCAGCTCCCGGGCCAGTTGGCTCAAGTCCAGGCGCTGCGCACCGCCCTCGGCAATCGCCCGCGCGCCGTTCTCCACCCGTGCCAATGACAGCAACTGGTTGGCCAGGTGGGTCAACCTGTCGGTGCCCTGGGCGGCAGACTCCAACGTTTCCCGCCACGCCTGCGGCTCTGGCGAGCGCAGGCCCAACTCGACGCGCGCCTTCAAGGCCGCCAGCGGCGTGCGCAGTTCGTGCGCGGCATCGGCAATGAACTGCGCCTGGCGCTCGAACTGGCCACGCAGGCGTTCAGTGAAATGGTTCAAGGCACGCACCAATGGGCCCAACTCACGCTGCACCTGCACCACCGGCAGCGCCCGCAGGTCGTCGGGCTGGCGCTCCTCCACCGCTGTGCGCAGGCGCTCCAGCGGCCGCAGCGCCGCACTGACGGCGAACCACACCATCACCAGCGCCGCCAGCGCCAGCATGCCCAGGCGCAGCAAGGTATCGGCCATCAATCCGCGGGCCATGCTCACCCGCGCCTCCTCGGTCTCGGCCACCCGGATTTCCGCCATGCCATTCATGTTCGGCTCGCTCACTGCCTTGAGCAAACTGACCACGCGCACGTCCTGGCCCAGGTAGGTGGCGTTGTAGAACCGCGCCAGCGCCGGGTAATCGTCGGTGCGGGGCGTGCCTGGCGGCGGTGGCGGCAGGTTCTCGTAACCGGAAATCAGCCGCTGCTGGATATCGAGCACGGTGTAGTAAATGCGCCCGGCGCTGTCGTAGGCGAAGGTGTCCAGCGCCACGTAAGGCACGTCGGCGCTCAGCGAGCCATCGCGCTGCGACAGCCCCGCGGCGATGGTCCGTGCCGAAGCCAGCAGGGTACGGTCGTAGGCGGTATCGGCAGCCTCGCGACCATTCCAGTAGGCGCTCAGGCCGCTGGCCAGCATCAGCACCACCAGCAGCAACGCGAGGTTGCCCATCAAGCGCCCGCGCAGGCTGCCATTGTCACGCATCGCGGTGCTCTAGCAGGTAGCCCAGGCCGCGGAAGGTGACGATGGCTACCGGCTGGCCGTCGAGCTTCTTGCGCAAGCGGTGGATGTAGATTTCGATGGCATCGGGGCTGGCCTCCTCGTCCAGGCCGAAGACCTGGGCGGCCAGCTGTTCCTTGCTCATCACCCGGCCCGGGCGGGCGATCAGCGCCTCCAGCACACTCTGCTCACGGGAGGTCAGGGTCAGGTTGTCGTCGCCAAGGGCAAAACGCCGGGTATCGAGGTCGTACACCAACGGCCCGCAGCGCTGCTGGCGCTCCCCACCGAGCACGCTGCGCCGCAGCAGGGCTTTGACCCGGGCTTCCAGCTCGGTCAGCTCGAACGGCTTGGCCAGGTAGTCATCGGCCCCCAGGTTCAGGCCGTGGACCCGGTCCTTGACGTCGCTGCGGGCGGTCAGCATCAACACCGGCAGGGTCTTGCCACGCCCACGCAAACGCGCCAGCACTTCAAAGCCATCCATGCGCGGCAAGCCGACATCCAGCACGGCCACTGCGTATTCTTCGCTGGCCAGGGCCAGGTCGGCGGCCACGCCGTCATGCAGCACATCCACGGTCAGGCCCAGGCTTTTCAAGGCCAAGGCCACGCTTTCGGCCAGTTGCAGGTGGTCTTCGACCAGCAGCACACGCATCGGTTTCTCCCTCTCGGCTGGGGCAATGGCGCGGAGTGTACCGCTGTCGCCGGGCCTGTGAAGCCCCTTGTGGCAACCTTTCAGGTTGAAAGGTTAGCGAAAGGTTCGTTGCCTAGCATCGCCCTACGGTCGCGCCTCGCACCGAAAAAAGCACCAGCAAGGTGCAACGAATAAGAACAATAAACGGAGTCACCGACGATGCTGTCAGCACAGCCGCAGGCGTTTGCGCCTACCCGTTCCTTTGCCTCACGCCCCAGCACCCTCGCCAGCGCCCTGGCGCTCGCCGGTGTCGCCCCGCTGAGCCAGGCCGCCTTCTTCGAAGACAGCACGGCCACCTTCGAAACCCGCAACATGTACTTCAACCGCGATTTCCGCGACGGCACCAGCGCGCAACAATCCAAGCGCGATGAATGGGCCCAGGGCTTCATGCTCAACTTCGAGTCCGGCTACACCGATGGCACCGTAGGCTTCGGCGTGGACGCGCTGGGCATGCTCGGTATCAAGCTCGACTCCAGCCCGGACCGCACCGACACCGGCCTGCTGCCGACCCACGATGACGGCAAGGCTGCCGACGAATACTCCAAGCTGGGCCTGACCGGCAAGGTCAAGGTCTCCCAGACCGAACTGAAGATCGGCACGCTGATCCCCGAGCTGCCGACCCTGCAACCGAACGACGGCCGGATCCTGCCGCAAACCTTCGAAGGCGGCCTGCTCACCTCGAAGGAAATAAAGGGCCTGACGTTCACTGGCGGGCGCCTGGACAAAGCCAAGGACCGTAACGACACCAATTGGGAAGACCTGGCCCTGAACAACAAGAATGGCCGCTTCGGTGGTTCGTTCAGCGCCGATCACCTGGCCCTGGGTGGGCTCGACTACCAGTTCACCGACCGTATCACCGGCAGCTATCACTTCGCCCAGCTCGACGATATCTACCGCCAGCACTTCATCGGCATGGTCGCCACCCAGCCGTGGGGCCCAGGCACCCTCGGTGCCGACCTGCGCCTGGCCATCAGCGACGACGCCGGTGCCGCCAAGGCCGGCAACATCGACAACACCACGTTCAACGGCATGCTCAGCTACGCCCTGGGTGGGCACAAGGTCAGTGGCGCGTGGCAGCAATTGTCGGGCGACAGCGCGTTCCCTTATGTGGATGGCGCCGACCCCTACCTGGTCAACTTCGTGCAGATCAACGACTTCGCAGGCAAGGACGAGCGGTCCTGGCAGGCGCGCTACGACTACAACTTCGCCGCCCTGGGCGTGCCCGGCCTGACCTTCATGACCCGCTACATCAGCGGCGACAATGTCAGCCGCGCCGCCGGTGGCGAAGGCAAAGAGTGGGAACGCGACACCGAAATGAAGTACGTCGTACAAAGCGGCCCGTTGAAGAACGTGGCCGTGCGTTTGCGCAACGCCACATTCCGCTCCAACCTCGCCCGCGATGCCGACGAAGTGCGGCTGCTGGTGAGCTACAGCGTGGCGCTGTGGTAAGCCGCTAGCCTAACCCGATAACAACAACATTCACGGAGATCGACGATGACCTTTTCACTGCGCCGCCTCGTCCTCGCTACTGGCTGCCTGCTGTTGGCCGGCAACGCCCTCGCTGCCGAACCGAAACGCCCCGAATGTATCGCCCCCGCCTCGCCGGGCGGCGGTTTCGACCTGACCTGCAAGCTGGTGCAAAGCGCCCTGGTGCAGGAAAAGATCCTCAGCAAGCCCATGCGCGTCACCTACATGCCCGGCGGTGTCGGCGCGGTGGCGTACAACGCCGTGGTCGCCCAGCGCCCGGCTGACGCCGGCACACTGGTGGCCTGGTCCAGCGGTTCGTTGCTGAACCTGGCCCAGGGCAAGTTCGGCCGCTTCGACGAAAACGCCGTGAAATGGCTGGCCGCGGTCGGCACCAGCTACGGCGCCATCGCGGTGAAGAGCGACTCGCCCTACAAGACCCTCGACGACCTGGTCGCAGCACTGAAAAAAGACCCGAGCAAAGTGGTGATCGGCTCTGGCGGCACCGTCGGCAGCCAGGACTGGATGCAGACCGCCCTGATCGCCAAGGCCGCCGGGATCAACCCGCGCGACCTGCGTTACGTGGCCCTGGAAGGCGGCGGCGAAATTGCCACGGCCCTGCTGGGCGGCCACATCCAGGTGGGCTCGACCGATATTTCAGACTCCATGCCGCACATTCAGAGCGGCAACATGCGCATCCTCGCGGTGTTCTCGGAAAACCGCCTGGACGAGCCGGAGATGAAAGACATCCCGACTGCCAAGGAGCAGGGCTATGACATCGTCTGGCCGGTGGTGCGCGGTTTCTACCTGGGGCCAAAGGTCAGCGACGAGGATTACGCCTGGTGGAAGCAGTCGTTCGACACGATGCTGGCTTCGGAAGACTTCGCCAAACTGCGTGACCAGCGCGAGCTGTTCCCGTTCGCCATGACCGGCGAAGAACTGGACGGCTATGTGAAGAAGCAAGTGGCTGACTACAAGACGCTGGCCAAGGAATTTGGCCTGATCCAGTAAGCCTGCCGGATCCACCACCCTCCCTGTGTAGGAGCGGCCTTGCGTCGCGATCGGGTCGCGAAGCGGCCCCTGGAACAGCCGTGCGATGCTTCAGACAGATCGCAGAGGCTGGCTTTGCGGCCGCTTCGCGGCCGATCGCGACACAAGGCCGCTCCTACAGCGATCCCAACGAGGATTCCTTCATGATCCTGCAACGCCTCTTCGCCCTGGTCTTGCTGGCGGTGTGCGCCGTGCTTGCCGTAATGGCCTGGCCCTACCAGGCGGCGTTTTCCTATGAGCCGGTGGGCCCGCGTGCCTACCCACTGCTGATGCTCGGCTTGATGGGCCTGGGCCTGCTGTACCTGGCTATCCGCCCGACCCCGATCGTGCGCAAGGACGACGAACCAGAACTGGACCGCGCGACCCTGTTCAAGATCGCCGCGTGTGTCGGCCTGCTGCTGGTTTTCGCCGCCACCTTCGAACCCTTGGGCTTCATTCTCAGTGCCATCCTGGTGGGCCTGCCCATGGCGCGCCTGTATGGCGGCCGCTGGCTGCACAGCGCCATGGTGGTGGTGGGCATGAGCATCTTCCTCTACTGGCTGTTCGACCGCGTGATGGACGTGCCACTGCCCCTTGGCCTGCTGAGCGTACTGGAGAACTGACACATGGATACCTTGAGCTACCTGGGCCAGGGCTTCGGCGTTGCCCTGTCCCCCTATAACCTGGTCACCGCCCTGTCCGGCACCTTGATCGGCACCGTGGTCGGCCTGCTGCCGGGCCTGGGCCCGATCAACGGCGTGGCCCTGCTGATCCCGATTGCCTTCGCCCTCGGCCTGCCGCCAGAATCGGCGCTGATCCTGCTGGCAGCGGTGTACCTGGGCTGCGAGTACGGCGGGCGTATCAGCTCGATTCTGCTGAACATCCCGGGCGAGGCTTCGACCGTGATGACCACCCTCGACGGTTACCCGATGGCCCGCCAGGGCCTGGCTGGCGTTGCCCTGTCGCTGTCGGCCTGGAGTTCGTTCATCGGTGCGCTCATCGCCACCTGCGGCATGGTGCTGTTCGCCCCCCTGCTGGCCAAATGGGCGATTGCCTTCGGCCCCGCCGAGTACTTCGTGCTGATGGTGTTCGCCATCGTCTGCCTGGGCGGCATGGCCGGTGACAAACCGCTGAAAACCTTCATTGCCGCATTGATCGGGCTGTTCCTGTCGGCGGTCGGTATCGACGCCAACAGCGGCGTCTACCGCTTCACCGGCGACAGCGTGCACCTGGCCGATGGCATCCAGTTCGTGGTGTTGGTACTGGGCCTGTTCTCGATCAGCGAAATCCTCCTGCTGCTGGAAAAGACCCACCATGGCCACCAGGCGGTCAAGGCCACCGGGCGCATGCTGTTCAACTTCAAGGAAGCGGCTTCGGTGTTCGTGGTGAATATCCGCTGTGGCCTGCTCGGTTTCATCATGGGCGTGCTGCCGGGCGCTGGCGCCACGCTGGCCAGCGCCGTGGCCTACATGACCGAAAAACGTCTCGCCGGCACCAGCGGCAAGTTCGGCAAGGGCGACGCCCGTGGCCTGGCGGCACCCGAAACCGCCATTGGTGCTTCCTGCTGTGGCGCCCTGGTGCCCATGCTGACGCTGGGCGTACCGGGCTCCGGTACCACCGCGGTGATGATCGGTGCACTGACCCTGTACAACATCACCCCAGGCCCCCTGCTGTTCGAGCAGCAGCCAGACATCGTCTGGGGCCTGATCGCCTCGCTGTTCATCGCCAACATCATGCTGGTGATCCTCAACATCCCGATGATCCGCATCTTCACCCGCATCCTGGCCGTACCAAACTGGGCGCTGGTGCCGGTGATCGCCATCATCACCGCAATCGGCGTGTACGCCGTGCACGCCACCACCTTCGACCTGTTCCTGATGGTCGGCATCGGTATCATGGGCTACATCCTGCGCAAGCTGGACTTCCCGCTGTCGCCGATCCTGCTGGGCTTCATCCTCGGCGGCCTGATGGAACAGAACCTGCGCCGCGCGCTGTCGATTTCCAACGGTGAACTGGGCATCCTCTGGTCAAGCCCCATCAGCCTGTCGGTATGGGTGCTGACCCTGTGCATGCTGACCCTGCCGCTGCTGCGCATCTGGCGCAAACGTGCGCAGCAGCGTCGGGCCATGGCCGATGCCTGACCGGCCACTGCCGCTGTACGTTGCAACCGGGCTGGTCGGCCTTGCTGGGGGTTTTGCCGCCAGCAAGGTCGGCTGGCCTTTGCCGTGGATGATCGGCTCGCTGCTGGCGATCATCCTGGTGCGCTGCCTGACGCCCTGGCAATTGCCGGAAATACCCAATGGCCGCAAATGCGGGCAGTGGGTCATCGGCATCGGCATTGGCCTGCACTTCACCCCGGCGGTGATCGAGCAGGTCGCCAGCCACTTCGTCCTGATTTTCTTCAGCGCGGTGTTCACTACCGTGACCAGCGTGATCAGCGTGTGGCTGCTCAGGCGCAGCGGCGAGGACCGCGCCACTGCGTTCTTCGCCAGCATGCCCGGCGGTTCGGGAGAGATGGTCAACCTTGGCGCGCGCAACGGCGCGGTGCTCAGCCAGGTGGCGGCCGCGCAGAGCCTGCGGGTGCTGGCTGTGGTGTTGTGCGTACCGGCAGTATTCAAGTACCTGCTGGGCGACGGCGTCGCGCTCAACCACGCAGGCAGCGTAAGTTGGAGCTGGTTGGCCCTGATTGCCCCGCTGGGCATTGCCGTGGCCCTGCTGTGGCAGCGCTTGCGCCAGCCCAACCCATGGCTGTTCGGGCCACTGCTGGTGGCGGCCTCGGTGAGCCTGGCCACCAACCTGCAGATCGCCCTGCCCAACGGCGCCAGCCAGATCGGCCAATGGTTGATTGGCAGCGCCCTGGCCTGCCACTTCAACCGCGAATTCTTCCGCCGCGCCCCATCGTTTCTCGCCCGCACCCTGCTGGCCACGGCATTGTGCATGGCCGTTGCCGCCCTGGCCGCCTGGGCACTGAGCGTCCTGACGGCACTGGACTTGCGCTCGCTGACACTGGGCATGATGCCAGGCGGGATTGCCGAAATGAGCTTGACCGCAGAGACACTGCAGCTGTCGGTGCCGCTGGTGACGGCACTGCAGGTGATGCGGCTGCTGCTGGTGCTGTTTCTGGCCGAGCCGTTGTTCCGCGCGTGGAACGCCAGGCCTCGATGAACGCGGCGCCCGGCGAGCGGCGAACCCGCTGGCCAGGCGCTGCGCCAGTCCACATGACTACAACGGCGGCAACGCCCAGTTGATCGGCGCCAGCCCGCGCTGCTCGAGGAAGCTGTTGGTGCGGCTGAAGTGCCCGCAGCCGAGAAAGCCGCGGTAAGCCGACAACGGTGACGGGTGCACCGACTTCAGCACCAGGTGCTTGGTGCCATCGATCAGCTTCTGCTTGCTCTGCGCATGGGCGCCCCACAGCAGGAAGACCACGTGCGGGCACTGCTCGCTGACGACCTGGATGATCCGGTCGGTAAAGTGCTCCCAGCCTTTCTTGGCATGCGAGGCCGCATTCGCGCGCTCGACCGTCATGGTGGTGTTGAGCAGCAGCACGCCTTGCTCGGCCCAGCTTTGCAGGTAGCCGTGGCTGGCGATCGGGATGTTCAGGTCCCGCTGCAACTCTTTGTAGATATTGACCAGCGACGGCGGCGTGGCCACCCCGGGTTGCACCGAGAAGCACAAGCCGTGCGCCTGGCCCGGCCCGTGGTAAGGGTCCTGGCCGAGGATCACCACTTTCACCTGTTGCAGCGGTGTCGAGTTGAGCGCGTTGAAGATCAGCGGCCCTGGCGGGTAGATCTGCTTGCCGGCAGCGTACTCGCTACGCAGGAACTCGCGCAGCTGATGCATGTAGGGCTGGTCGAACTCACCGCGCAACGCGGCCTTCCAGCTGGGTTCGAGTTTGATACGGTCGTCGTCAGTCATGGGGCCTTCCATAAACAATGGCGCGACACTAGGTAAGCCCTACCCGCTTGTCAAACGATCCGACCGACGACCGGCATGATTGGCCATCCAAGCCATACTTGGGCGATGACTTGCGCGAGGTAGTCCATGACCATTCATTGCGAGGTGCTTACCGGCGCCGATGGCGCCCGCATGGGCATCGCCACCCTCGATGCGCCCATGGCGCTCAATGCCCTGACCCTGCCGATGATCGAGGCGCTGGGCGACCAGCTGCAGGCGTGGGCGCGCGACCCCGGGGTGGTCTGCGTGCTGTTGCGTGGCAGCGGCGCCAAGGCATTCTGCGCGGGGGGTGATGTGCGCGCGCTGGCCCAGGCTTGCCGCGATCAACCTGGCAGCGTGCCACCGCTGGCCGCCACCTTCTTCGCCGCCGAATACCGCCTGGACTACAGCCTGCACACCTACCCCAAACCTTTGCTGTGCTGGGGGCATGGCCATGTTCTGGGCGGCGGCATGGGGTTACTGCAAGGCGCCAACGTGCGCATTGTCACACCCAGCAGCCGTTTGGCCATGCCGGAGGTCAGCATCGGCTTGTACCCGGACGTGGGCGCCAGCTGGTTCCTGGCCCGGCTGCCAGGCAAACTGGGGCTGTTCCTTGGCCTGACCGGCGCCCCGCTCAACGCCCGCGATGCCCTGGACCTGGGTTTGGCCGACCGCTTCCTGGGTGAGCACCAGCAAGAAACCCTGGTCGATGAGCTGCTGCAACTGAACTGGCAGGAACACACCGCGTTGCAGCTCAACAGCCTGCTCAAGGCCGAACAGCACCGCGTGTGTGCCGAATTACCGGCCGCTCAATGGTTGCCGCGCCGGGCAGTGATCGACGCGTTGCTCGATGTTGCCGATGCGGCTGCCGCATGGCGCGCGCTGGAAAACCTGAAGCACCATGACGACCCATTGCTGGCCGACGCCGGCCAACGGCTGCAGCAAGGCTGCCCGCTGACCGCCCATCTGGTTTGGGAGCAGATTCGCCGGGCGCGACACCTGTCACTGGCGCAAGTGTTGCAGATGGAGTACTGCATGAGCCTGAACTGCTGCCGCCACCCGGAGTTCAGTGAAGGGGTACGCGCCCGACTGCTGGACAAGGACAACCAGCCGCGCTGGCACTGGCCGGATGTGGCGCAGGTGCCGGCAGCGGTGGTTGAGGCGCACTTCGCCAAGGTGTGGGAGGGCAGTCACCCGCTGGCGGACCTGGGTTAGTGCAGTGGCTGCCTAGCGCTGCCATTGCCCCTGCCCGCGCGGCCCATCACCTGGCCCACCGCCATTGCCTGGCCCATTGGATTGCCAGCCGCCCCGCGGGTAGCGCTGGCTGCCATCGCGGTAGTCGTGCCGGTCCCGGTCACCCCGGTAGTCATCACGCTGGCGGTTGCCATAGTCATGGCGCGGGTTTCCGTGCCACTGGGTCACCGGCGGGCGTGGCTGCGGCCGGTAGTTGGGTGCGGGCTGATAGCGGTAACGCGGGGCGGGCTGGTAGTAGTAGCGTGGTGCCGGCTGGTAGTAGTAGCGTGGCTGCGGCGCCACGTAGTAACGGTCATAACGATAGTACCCGGGCGCTGCATAGCGGTCGCTGGTGTAATAGTCGGAGCGGTAGTAGCTGCCACTCTCGTAGTAAGGCGCGCAGGCGGAAGTCATCGACCCCAGCAGGGCGATCAACAGGATTCGATAGGACATGGCGGCCTCCTGGACCGCTGGAGTGCCCGCACAGCGGCGCTGTCGGGCGTCGATGCGAAATGTGTTCATCGACATTGAATAAGACATCGGGAACAAGGTGCAGTGCCCTTCCTGCAATAATTTGATACAGCTGCCCGGGCACCGAAAAACTTGCAGTCATTTCAGGGCCACCTCACTAGAATGGGCGGCTCGGCACACATCATGGGAAGATCATGCCTTTACGTTACACCCTGTTTTCGCAGCGTTCGCTGATCTTCACCCTACTGTTGCTGCTGGCCTGCGGCTTTCTCGCCACCTCGCTGCTCAGTTACTTCGCTTCGCGCAGCGCTATCCGTGACGGCATCATCAATACCGAGTTGCCGCTGACCTCCGACACGGTCTACTCGGAAATCCAGAAAGACCTGATTCGCCCGGTACTGATCGCCTCGATGATGGCCCAGGACACCTTCCTGCGCGACTGGGTGCTGTCCGGCGAGCAGGACACTGCACGCATGACCCGCTACCTGGGCGAGATCATGGGCAAGCAGGACACCTTCACCTCATTTTTCGTATCCGACCGCACCCTGACCTACTACCAGGCCAAGGGGGTGCTCAAGCATGTCGACCCTGGTGCCTGGCGCGACGCCTGGTACTTCCGCCTGCGTGACCTCAAGGCACCTTATGAGATCAACGTCGACTTCGACATGGCCAACCATGACAGCCTGACCGTATTCATCAACTATCAGGTGCATGACTATCAGCAACGCTTCATCGGCGCCGCCGGTGTCGGCCTGAGCGTATCGTCGGTGGTCAAGCTGATCGACCGCTACCAACAACGCTACCAGCGCGCGGTGCTATTCACCGACGCCAAGGGCAAGGTGCTGCTGACCGGCTCGGCAGGCGGCCCGCATGGCCTACAGGTGGGCCAGCAGCTCAGTGCCAACCCCGAACTGCAGGACCTGCTAGCCGAACGGCCTGTACCCAGTGAAGGCAGCCACGAGTACCGTGACAGCGACCAGCACAGCCACTTCCTCAACGTGCGCCAGTTGCCTGAGCTGGACTGGTACCTGCTGGTGGACAAACGGGAAACCGGCGCGCTCGATCGCATTCGTCACTCGCTGTACCTGAACCTGGCAATCTGCACCATGATCACCCTGGTGGTACTGGCACTGGTACACGCCATGGTCCGCCGCCATCAGGCCAGCACAGAGGCCCTGGCGACCCTCGACAGCCTCACCGGCCTGCTCAACCGGCGCAGCTTCGACCTGCTGGCTGCCCAGGCCCTGCGCGAAGCCCAGCGCGACAGTGGCCCACTGGTGGCGTTGCTGTTCGACCTGGACCACTTCAAGGCGCTGAACGATACCCATGGCCACCTGGCAGGCGACGAAGTGCTGCGCCAGTTCGCCAATGTGCTGCAAAGCAGCCTGCGCCAGTCGGATATACTGTGCCGCTGGGGTGGCGAGGAATTCATCGTGCTGCTGCGTGAAGCCGAGGGTCGGCACGCCATCGAGGTGGCCGAAAAGATCCGCCAGCGCACCGAACAGCTGACCTTCAGCTACGACGACCAGCCACTGCGCCTGACCACCAGCATCGGCCTGAGCAGCCTGCGACCGGGGGATACCCTGCACACCCTGCTGACCCGCGCCGACCGTTCCCTTTATCGTGCCAAACAGGCTGGCCGCAACCGTGTCTGTAGCGAAACCCCATGACTGATCAGCAACACTGCCCCGCTTGCGGCGCGCTCAACCACTGCAGCCTGGCCGACCCACGCCGCGCCACCCAGGCCTGCTGGTGCTACGGTGTCACCATCGACCCGAGCGTGCTCCAGGCACTGCCCGCCGCGCTGCGGGACAAAGCCTGCCTGTGCCCGCGCTGCGCCGCCGTTGAAGACCAACTCCAATCACGCCCTTCCAGCTGACGCCAAGCCATGCGCCTCGATCGTTTCCTTGCCAACCTGCCCCACTGCAACCGTCAGCAAGCCCGGCTGATGCTGGCCCAGCGCCGTGTGCGCCTGGATGGCCAGGTCATCAGCGACCCGCTGGCCGAGGTGCGGGAGTTCAGCCGGGTGCAACTGGACGAGCAGTTGCTGCAGGCTGGCCGCCCGGCGCGCTACCTGATGCTGCACAAGCCGGCCGGCTGCGTGAGCGCGACCCACGACCCACAGCACCCCACTGTGCTCGAGCTGTTGCCGGCGGCGCTGCGTGCAGACCTGCACATCGCCGGGCGCCTGGACTTCAACACCACCGGCCTGATGATCCTGACCAACGATGGCCAATGGTCACGACGCCTGACCCAGCCAGCGACCAAGCTGCCCAAGCAGTACCTGGTGGAAACCGAGGACGAGATTGCCGAGCACTATGTGGCCAAGTTCCGTGAAGGCTTCTACTTCGCCTTTGAGAACCTCACCACCCAGCCCGCCCAGCTGGACATTCTAGGGCCGCGGCAGGCGCGGCTGGCGATTGTCGAAGGGCGCTATCACCAGGTCAAACGCATGTTCGGTTTTTTCGACAACAAGGTCGTGGGGCTGCACCGGGAGAGCATGGGGGCGATCCGGCTCGACCCGGGGTTGGCGCCCGGGGCCTTTCGGCAACTCACGCCGGAAGAAATAGGCACCGTCTAGCCCGCGAACTCGCGCAACCTACCGCTGAGCGCGCGCCATACGACCGCTCAGCGCCAAACGTCACAATTAAGCCCGAACGGCACTTGCAGGATCCCCGCCCCCCTGCTTGAATCCCAATCGTCAGTCTGCATGTGACCGCTAAGTCACGATCGTAGACCCAGACACTTTTTGTCGGCCACCCAGGGCCTAGATGCCTTGGGGCACGGCAGATTGCCCGCCATACAACAACACCGTCGACGCAAGTGCCAAGGATCGACACAGGGCCCCGGTTACTCTTCAGGCGAATGCCTACCTGTCATAAAGAACGTGCACCCTGATGTCCTGTTTCGGGAATGCGCTCTCTTTGGGCCAGTGGCTTGAGTGTTCGGCCAAGCCGCCGCCAAAAGTGAACGACCCGTTGCCGCGACAAGCCACCAGGTGACGCGAATACCCTTTTTGCGCCAGGAGTCGATGACATGAGGCCAGAAATCGCTGTACTTGATATTCAAGGTCAGTATCGGATTTACACGGAGTTCTATCGCGCGGATGCGGCTGAGAATACGATCATCCTGATCAACGGCTCGCTGGCCACCACAGCCTCGTTCGCCCAGACGGTGCGTAACCTGCACCCGCAGTTCAATGTCGTCCTGTTCGACCAGCCCTACGCGGGCAAATCCAAACCGCACAACCGCCACGAACGGCTGATCAGCAAGGAGACCGAGGCGCATATCCTCCTTGAACTGATCGATCACTTCCAGGCCGACCACGTGATGTCGTTCTCGTGGGGCGGTGCCAGCACGCTACTGGCACTGGCGCACCAGCCGCGGTATGTGAAGAAGGCCGTGGTGAGTTCGTTCTCGCCGGTGATCAATGAACCAATGCGCGACTACCTGGCGCGCGGTTGCCAGTACCTGGCCGCCTGCGACCGCTATCAAGTCGGCAACCTGATCAACGACACCATCGGCAAGTACCTGCCGTCGCTGTTCAAGCGGTTCAACTACCGGCACGTCAGCAGCCTGGACAGCCACGAATACGCGCAGATGCACTTCCACATCAACCAGGTGCTGCAACATGACCTGGCACGGGCACTGGATGGCGCGCGCGCTATCGATATTCCGGTGTTGTTCATCAATGGTGAACGCGACGAGTACACCACGGCCGCAGATGCACGGCAGTTCGGCAAACACGTGGGGCGCAGCCAGTTTGGGGTTATCCGCGGTGCAGGACACTTTCTGGACATGGAGACCAAGGCCGCCTGCGAGGACACCCGCAATGCCATGCTGGGCTTCCTCAAGCCAACCCTGCGTGAAGCCCGGCAACGTTACCAGCCGCTGCAACAGGGGCAGCATGCACTGGCTATCTGAGCAACTCGGCGCCTTGGTGCGGATACCCGCCGGCATGAGGCGCCGACACGCTTTTTTTATAACGTGGGCTTCTATTTCGCGCAGGGTTCTGGTAAAAAGTGCGGCGTAAGGCGGGTATAGTTTAGTGGTAAAACGAAAGCTTCCCAAGCTTTAGTTGAGGGTTCGATTCCCTCTACCCGCTCCACATTACATTCCCCCGCATGGCGTTCCGGCAACGTCATCGCTGTCAAAAGGAGCGTTCGCTCCTTTTTTCGTTTCTGCCAATCGCTTCGATCTGCTGCTTTCGATGATCAGCAGCATGGCCAATTGCCTGTCGATCCGTTTCAATGCGCCCAGGGTTTCGTGAAACATTTCGAAAGGACGACGCATGTTGCTCTCCCGCTGGCTACCGGGCCTTGCCAACCTGCTGCACTACCGCCGCGAATGGCTGCACGCCGACCTGCAGGCAGGGCTGTCGGTGGCAGCCATCCAGATCCCGATTGCCATCGCCTACGCCCAGATCGTGGGCTTGCCGCCGCAGTACGGCCTGTACGCCTGTGTGCTGCCGATGATGGTCTACGCGCTGATCGGGAGCTCGCGCCAGTTGATGGTCGGCCCCGACGCGGCTACCTGCGCCATGATTGCCGGGGCCGTGGCGCCGCTGGCCTTGGGCGACCCGCAACGCACTGCCGAGCTGTCGGTCATCGTCACCGTACTGGTCGGGGTCATGCTGATTGCCGCTGGCCTGGCGCGGGCCGGGTTCATCGCCAGCTTCTTCTCGCGCCCGATTTTGATCGGCTACCTCAACGGTATCGGCCTGAGCCTGATCGCCGGGCAGTTGTCCAAGGTGGTGGGGTTCAGCATCGAGGGCGACGGTTTCATCCTCAGCCTGATCAACTTCCTCCAACGCCTGGGCGAAATTCACGGGTTGACGTTGTGCATCGGCCTGGCCGCCCTAGGCCTGCTGATCTGGCTGCCACGCCGCTACCCGCGCCTGCCGGCCGCGCTAACGGTGGTGGCGCTGTTCATGCTGCTGGCGGGTCTGTTCGGCCTCGACCGCTTCGGCGTAGCCATACTCGGCCCGGTGCCGGCCGGCATCCCGCAACTGGCCTGGCCACACAGCAACCTGGCAGAAATGAAAAGCCTGCTGCGCGACGCCCTGGGTATCGCCACGGTCAGTTTCTGCAGCGCCATGCTCACCGCGCGCAGTTTCGCTGCCCGGCATGGCTACGCCATCAACGCCAACCACGAGTTCGTGGCGTTGGGCGTGAGCAATCTGGCCGCCGGGGTTTCCCAGGGTTTTGCCATCAGCGGTGCCGATTCGCGCACCGCCGTCAACGACATGGTCGGGGGCAAAAGCCAGCTGGTCGGCATCGTCGCCGCCCTGGTGATCGCCTTGATCCTTTTGTTTTTCACCGCGCCCATGGCGTGGATCCCTCAGGCGGCGCTGGGCGCGGTGCTGCTGATGGCTGGCTGGGGGCTGATCGATATCAAGTCACTGGGCCACATTCGGCGCCTGAGCCGTTTCGAATTCTGGCTGTGCCTGCTGACCACCGTGGGGGTGCTGGGGCTGGGCGTGCTGCCCGGCATCGTGTTTGCCGTGACCTTGGCGATACTGCGCCTGCTGTACAGCATCTACCAGCCTACCGACGCCGTGCTCGGCTGGCTGCCGGGCACCGAAGGCCAGGTCGACATTCGCAAGTTCAAGGATGCGCGGACGGTGCCCGGCCTGGTGGTCTACCGTTTTGACGACGCAATCCTGTTCTTCAATGCCGACTACTTCAAGATGCGCCTTCTCGAGGCGGTGCAAGGCGAGGCCCAGCCCAAGGCCGTGTTGTTCGATGCCGAGGCCGTGACCAGTATCGATGTCAGCGGCATGGCCGCATTGCGTGAAGTGCGCGACACCCTGGCCGCGCAGGGCATTTTCTTCGCCATCGCCCGTGCCCGCGGCAGCTTTCTGCGCATGCTGGTGCGCTCGGGCATGGCGCGCGAGATGGAGGACAAATTGCTGTTCGGTTCGGTGCGCGCCGGCATCCGGGCCTACCGGGTATGGCGTAACCGCAAGCGCAGCGTGCCGGCCGCCAGGCAGGGTTGATGCCCCTTGCCCCCGCCTGACATGCTAAAGTCGCCCCGCGCCCGCACCACCAATGGACCCAGCATGCCTGCACTCGACGCCCCACTCCTGCCCTGGCCGGAACTTGCCGCCCGCCACCCCTGCGATGCCCTGCTGCTGGGAAACGGCGCCAGCCGCGCAGTGTGGAAGCCGTTCGGCTATTTCTCGCTGTTCGAGGAGGCGCAACGCGCCGGTCGCAAGAAAGGCCTGGCGATCAGCGACCAGGCCCTGTTCAAGTCCTTGGGCACGGAGCTGTTCGAACCGGTGCTCAGCGCGCTCAACACCACCGTGCGCGCCAATGCTGCGCTCGCCATCAACTCCACTGCGCCGCTCAACCGCTATTACTCGATCAAGGAAGCGCTGATCCACGCCGTGCGCACCGTGCATCTGCCCTGGCGGCTGATGCCCCCGGCAACCCTGGCCGTGCTCAATCAGGCCTTGCGTGGCTATCGCAGCGTCTACACCAGCAACTACGACCTGCTGCTGCCTTGGGCCCTGCAACATGCCCCTCAGGGCTTCGCCGACCTGTTCGACGAGCAGGGTTACTTTGATGTGCGCCGGCGCAGCAGCGAGGGTACCCGGGTGATGCACCTGCACGGTGGCTTGCACCTGCTCAAGCAACCCGACGGCACCACCCGTCAACGCAGCGCCGAGAGCGCCGAGCTGCTGGAAGGTTTTGCCGTGAACATTCCCGGTGAGGTGCCGCTGTTCGTCAATGAAGACCGCAGCGACGAGAAACTGCGCGCCATCCGCCACTCGGACTACCTCAGCTGGTGCCTGGGGCAGCTGGCCCAGGAACACCGTGGCCTGTGCCTGTTCGGGCAGCACCTGGACAGCACTGACCAGCACCTGCTCGACGCCATTCGAATGGCCGGGCCCAAGCACCTGGCGATCGCCATTCGGCCGTTGAGTGAAGCGTCGGTGATCAACCAGAAGCAGCATTTCGTCGATCGCCTGGGCGCCATGCCGGGCACGTCACTGCACTTCTTCGATGCCACGACGCATCCGCTGGGCCAGGTATCGCTGTCTATCGAAGCCGTGTTCACCCGAGGTTGAGGCCAGCTTCAAACGCCTGTTGAAGGGGCCAGTGCCGCCTCAAAGCAGCCCGTCAACTCGCAACAGCGTCTCCAGGCAATGCTCCTGCACCCCATAGAACGCCTTGAGCTGAGCGATTTTCTCCAGCAGCGCACGGTTGTCGCCCGCCTGGCGCCGCTTCACCGCAAGAATCATCTTGTTCTTGTTGGTGTGCTCCAGGGAGATGAACTCGAACACCTTGGTCTCATAACCACAGGCCTCCAGGTACAGCGCCCGCAAGCTGTCCGTGAGCATTTCGGCCTGCTGGCCCAGGTGCAGGCCGTATTGCAGCATTGGCTGCAGCAGGCCCGGGCTGTGCAGTTGCGGGCGGATCTGCTTGTGGCAGCACGGCGAACACATGATGATCGCGGCATTGCTGCGGATACCGGTATGGATGGCATAGTCGGTGGCGATGTCACAGGCATGCAGGGCGATCATCACCTCGATGGCGTCGGGCACCACGCTGCGCACGTCACCACACTGGAACTCCAGGCCCGCATGCTGCAGCCGCACCGCGGCGGCGTTGCACAGGTCGACCATGTCCTGGCGCAGTTCAACCCCGGTCACCTGCGCTTCGCGGCCCAACGTATTGCGCAGGTAATCATGCATGGCGAAGGTCAGGTAGCCCTTGCCCGAGCCAAAGTCGGCCACCCGCAGTACCTGCTGTGTCGGCACCGGGGCGCTGGCCAGGGCGTGGTCGAAGACCTCGATGAACTTGTTGATCTGCTTCCACTTGCGCGACATGGACGGGATCAGTGCCCCCTGCGAGTCGGTCACGCCAAGATCGCGCAGAAATGGGCGCGACAGCTCCAGGTAGCGTTTTTTCTCACGGTCATGGCCACTGGCGGGCGCGGCCTCGCGCGGGGCTTGTGCGCCATGGCGCTGAAGCATCGGCTTGCCCTTCTTGCTGAAGGTCAGCTGTACTTCGCCGTCGGCATCGAAGAGGTGGGCGTTACGGAAGCTGCCCGGCAGCAACTCGGCCACCAGCGTCAAGGCATCGTCCAAGGCCAGGTTGCGGGTGATGTCTCGGGTCTGGTGACGATAGACCAGCGACAGGCAGGGCTGGCCCTTGACCTGCAGCGGCTTGGCGATGATTCGTTGCAGGGTCTGGTCGGCACCGACATGGCGCGCCAGCACCAGCTTGCTTAACGTGCCGCCCTGCAGGGCAGCGTTCAGCAGGTCGAGGAACTGGGCGAGTGCGTCCGGCGCGGCGGAAGCGGAATGACTGGCGGGCATGGACAAAGGGGCCTTGGGTAGCGGAACGCTCATTCTACCGTGTGCCGCGCGGCCAGGCATACCTTGGCCACCCACGGCCGCGTCACGCCCAGGCCAGGCGCTGCATAGCTTGTGGCAAACACCTGCCGCAAGCGCGACGCGGCCTGTGTGGGAGCGGGCGAGCCCGCGCAGAGCCCAACGCAGTGGCTGGCACCGGCTACGCCGGTGTTCGCGGGCGCGCCTGCTCCCACATGGGCCCGGCTAAATCAACAAGTTATGGATTGTTCAATAGGAGCTGGCGATGGGCTGCACAACAGCCCCTAACTGCCTGCCCTTATCCAAGTGCGCGCCTGCATGCTGCCTCAGTCGAGAATCACCAGGCGGTTTGGCAGCTCGTTACGCGCATGGGTCGGTGGCACCTGCTCGCTCAGTAACTCGCCGCAGGCCTCGATGCATTCGACAAAACCCTGCAGGGTCCGCCCCTGGCGCACCTGTTCGGCAAGCCGGCTGACGAGTGCCGCCCGAGCGCTGGCATCCAGGCAGTGCTCAATGCCGCGGTCAACCAGTATTTCCACATGCCGCTCCGCCTCGCTGACGAAAATCAGCACCCCCGTGCCAGCCGCCGTGCGCTGCAGGTTCAGCTCGCGAAATTGCTGGTGCGCCAGGCGCGAAGCACGCCAGCGGCGCAGCACCCGGGGGATCAGCCAGCCGGCCAGGCGCGGGCTGCGCAGCAGCAGGCACAAGCCGACAAACAGCAGCATGTTGGCCACCAACAAGCTACGCACGCCCGGCCAGCCCAGCAGCCACTGCAGCAGGCCCGGCACGGCCAGTGCCAGCACGGCAGCCCAAAGCAGCGGCCAATACGCATAGTCGTCGGCACGCCGCGCCAGTACCGTCACCAGTTCGGCGTCGGTGTGCCGCTCGGCACGGGCTATGGCTTCGGCAATCTGCCGCTGATCATACTCGTCAAAAGGGGTCATGCCGTCGGTCTCTGAGCTTTCTTATAGTTGTTGTCCCGGCATACGGGGCTTCGTCCGCGGGTGACATATTCAGGCATAATCGGCCGCTGGAAGCATTGCCTGCAAATCGTACAACAATAGCCGCCTGAAAACTTCGGCCGCGCGCGTACCACCCTGGATACGGCAGAGGCCCCACAACGGAACTGATGATGAAACTGTCTTTGCTGGGCCTGGCCATGGGCCTTGCCAGTCAGGCGGCCCTCGCCGCCACCTCCGCCCCGCCCCTGCAAGACAAGCAGGCCTTCATCGACCATCTGGTCAGCCAGATGACCGAAGCCGAGAAAATCGGCCAACTGCGCCTGATCAGCATCGGCCCGGAAATGCCGCGCGACAAGATTCGCGAGGAAATCGCCGCTGGCCGCATTGGCGGTACCTTCAATTCCCGCACCGCGCCGGAAAACCGGCCGATGCAGGATGCGGCCATGCGCAGCCGCCTGAAGATCCCGATGTTCTTCGCCTACGATACCGTCCACGGCGAGCGCACGATCTTCCCGATCGGCCTGGGCATGGCCGCCACCTGGGACATGGACGCGGTGGCCAAAGTGGGCCGCACCGCCGCCATCGAAGCCTCGGCCGACGCCCTGGACATGACCTTCGCCCCGATGGTCGATATTGCCCGCGACCCCCGCTGGGGCCGCACCAGTGAAGGTTTCGGCGAGGATACCTACCTGACCTCGAAGATCGGCCAGGTCATGGTGCGCTCGTTCCAGGGCAGCAGCCCGGCCAACCCCGACAGCATCATGGCCATCGTCAAGCACTTTGCGTTGTACGGTTCAGTAGAGGGCGGGCGCGACTACAACACGGTCGATATGAGCCTGCCGAAAATGTACAACGATTACTTGCCGCCCTACCGCGCCGCACTCGATGCCGGTGCCGGGGGCGTCATGGTGGCGCTGAACTCGATCAACGGTGTGCCGGCCACCTCCAACACCTGGCTGATGAACGACCTGCTGCGCAAGGAGTGGGGCTTCAAGGGGGTGACCATCAGCGACCATGGCGCCATCCAGGAGCTGATCCGCCATGGCGTCGCCCGCGACGGCCGCGAAGCCGCCAAGCTGGCTATCAAGGCCGGCATCGACATGAGCATGAACGACACCCTGTACGGCCAGGAACTGCCAGGCCTGCTGAAGTCTGGCGAGGTGAGCCAGCACGAACTGGACCAGGCCGTGCGCGAAGTGCTGGGGGCCAAATACGACATGGGCCTGTTCAAGGACCCGTACGTGCGCATCGGCAAGGCCGAAACCGACCTGAAAGACTACTACGGCAGCGACCGTCTGCACCGCGAAGCCGCCCGTGACGTGGCGCGTCGTAGCCTGGTGCTGCTGGAAAACCACAACCAGACCCTACCACTGAAAAAAACCGGCACCCTCGCGCTGGTCGGGCCCCTGGCCGATGCCCCGATCGACATGATGGGCAGCTGGGCCGCCGACGGCAAACCGGCGCATTCGGTCACCGTGCGCGAAGGCCTGCGCCGCGCCGTGGAAGGCAAGGCCAAACTGGTCTACGCCAAAGGCTCCAACATCACCGGCGACAAGGCCATCCTCGACTACCTGAACTTCCTCAACTTCGATGCCCCGGAAATCGTCGACGACCCGCGCCCCCCTGCGGTGCTCATCGATGAAGCGGTCAAGGCAGCGCAACAAGCCGATGTGGTAGTGGCCGTGGTTGGCGAGTCCCGCGGCATGTCCCACGAGTCGTCAAGCCGCACCACCCTGGAGATTCCTGCCAGCCAGCGTGAACTGATCAAGGCCTTGAAGGCGACCGGCAAGCCACTGGTACTGGTGCTGATGAACGGCCGCCCGCTGTCGATCAGCTGGGAACGTGAACAGGCCGATGCCATTCTCGAAACCTGGTTCGCCGGTACCGAAGGCGGCAATGCCATTGCCGACGTGCTGTTCGGTGACTACAACCCGTCCGGCAAGCTGGCCATCACCTTCCCGAGGTCGGTCGGGCAGATCCCGATGTACTACAACCACACCCGTATCGGCCGGCCGTTCACGCCAGGCAAACCCGGCAACTACACCTCGCAGTACTTCGAAGAGCCCAACGGCCCGCTGTACCCGTTCGGCTACGGCCTGAGCTACAGCAGCTTCGAGCTGTCGGGCCTGACGCTGTCGGCCAACAACCTCAAGCGCGGCGATACGCTGCAAGCCAAGGTCACGGTGAAGAACACCGGCAAGCTGGCAGGCGAGACCGTGGTGCAGTTGTACCTGCAGGATGTCTCGGCATCGATGAGCCGCCCGGTCAAAGAGCTGAAGAACTTCCAGAAACTGATGCTCAAGCCCGGTGAGACGCGCACCTTGAGCTTCCGCATCAGCGAGGAAGACCTGAAGTTCTACAATGGCCAGTTGCAGCGGGTTGCCGAGCCCGGGGAATTCAATGTCCAGGTCGGGCTCGACTCCCAGGCGGTGCAGCAGCAGAGCTTTGAATTGCTGTAACTGAACGGTCGCCTGTACCGGCCCTTTCGCGGGCTTGCCCGCTCCCACAGGTACTCACACGTGGGGGCGGGCAAGCCCTGGTAAGGGCCAGCCCCGATGTCCCAATGACCCGGATCCGCGCCATGCCCTTTTCCTTTCGCGCCCTGCGGCTGGGGCTGATTACCCTGCTGATCCTGCTAGGCACTGCCCTCAGTGCCGGTTGGGCGATGCACCAGGCCAAGCGCCAGGCCATGGAAAACGACGCACAACGTTCCCACCAGCAACTGGGCTTGTACGCCAATACCCTGCATACGCTGATCGACCGCTACCGGGCCCTGCCGGCCGTGCTGGCGCTCGACCCAGAACTGATCGACGCCCTGCGCGGCCCGGTCAGCGAGACGGTGCAAGGCGCCTTGAACCGCAAGCTCGAACGTATCAACGGTGCGGCCAACTCTTCGACCCTCGAACTGCTCGACCGCACCGGCCTGGCCGTGGCAGCCAGCAACTGGCGGCTACCCAGTACCTACGTCGGCTCCAACTACGGCTTTCGCCCCTACTTCAAGCAAACCCGCAGCCAGGGTACGGGCCGCTTCTATGCCGTTGGCGTGACCAGCGGGGTACCGGGGTACTTTCTGGCCAGCGCAGTCAACGACGAACATGGCCGTTTTCTCGGCGCCATGGTGGTCAAGCTGGAGTTCCCGGAGCTGGAACGCGAATGGCGCCAGGGCAGCGATATCCTGCTGGTCAGCGATGCCCGCGGCATCACCTTCATTGCCAACCAGGACGGCTGGCGCTACCGCGAGCTGCAGCCACTGAGCGGCGCCGACCGTGCCGAACTCGCCGAAACACGCCAGTACGACAAGCAGCCGCTGGTGCCGCTGCACCATCAGGTGCTCACGCGCTTCGCTGCCAACAGCACCCTCAGCCGCGTGCAAGGCCCCGACGGCAGCGCCGAGTACCTGTGGGAAAGCCTGCCGCTGGCAGGCGAAGGCTGGACCTTGCACCTGCTGCGCAAGCCGCAGGTGGCGGCAGACGGCCGCAATGCCGCACTCGGCGCTGCTGCCGTATGGCTGAGCCTGGTGTTCGCGGCGTTGTTCATCAGCCAGCGCCTGCGCCTGGCACGGCTGCGCCAGCGCAGCCGGGAAGAGCTCAAGCGCCAGGTCGAGGAACGTACCCGCGAGCTGCGTACCGCCCAGGAGGGCCTGGTGCAATCCGCCAAGCTGGCCGCGCTGGGCCAGATGTCGGCGGCCATGGCCCACGAAATCAACCAACCGCTGACGACCCAGCGCATGCAACTGGAAACCGTGCGCCTGCTGCTCGACAATGGCCGGCCTGCCGAAGCACGGCAGGCACTCGAGCCGCTGGAGCAGATGCTCACGCGCATGGCCGCGCTCACCAGTCACCTCAAGACCTTCGCCCGTAACAGCCCGATGGGCTTGCGCGAGCGCCTGGACCTGGCCACCGTGGTCGATCAGGCACTGCACCTGCTGGAAACGCGTATCCGCAGCGAAGAGGTCGAGGTCGCGCTGTACCTCGCACGCCCGGCCTGGGTACGGGGCGATGCTATCCGCCTGGAACAGGTGCTGATCAACCTGTTGCGCAACGCCCTCGATGCCATGGCCGACAAACGCTACAAGCGCCTGGAGATCCGCATCGAAGCCGATGGTGCACGGTGGCGCCTGAGTGTGCTCGACTCCGGTGGCGGCATAGCCGAGGCCGACCTGGCCAAGGTCTTCGACCCCTTCTTCACCACCAAGCCCGTGGGCGAAGGGCTGGGCCTTGGCCTGGCGATCTCCTACGGTATCGTCCATGAGGTCGGCGGCCAGCTGCAGGCCGAGAACCTGTCTGGCGGTGCGCGCCTGAGCCTTACCCTGCCCCAAGACCTGGAGCCTGCATGTTGAATTCAGTAATCGTTATCGATGACGAAGCCAGTATCCGCACAGCGGTCGAGCAATGGCTGAGCCTGTCGGGTTTCAACGTGCAGCTGTTTGCCCGCGCCGAAGACTGCCTGAGCCAGCTGCCGAAGCATTTCCCGGGTGTGATCATCAGCGATGTGCGCATGCCCGGCATGGGTGGCCTGCAGCTGCTCGAACGCCTGCAGGCGGACGACCCCGACCTGCCTGTGATCCTGCTGACCGGCCACGGCGATGTCCCCATGGCCGTGGAGGCCATGCGCAACGGGGCCTACGACTTCCTGGAAAAACCCTTCACCCCGCAACATCTGCTGGGCAGCCTGCGGCGGGCTCTGGAAAAACGCCAGTTGGTGCTTGAGAACCGCCGCCTGCACGAGCAGGCCGACCTCAAGTCACGCCTGGAAGGCACGCTGCTGGGCATGTCCCAGGGCCTGCAACTGCTGCGGCGGCAGGTGCTGGACCTGGCCAGCCTGCCGGTCAATGTGCTGATCCGCGGTGAGACAGGCAGCGGCAAAGAACGTGTAGCCCGCTGCCTCCACGATTTCGGGCCACGCGCGGCAAAGCCATTCGTGGCGCTCAATTGCGCGGCCATTCCTGAGGCGTTGTTCGAGGCCGAGCTGTTCGGCCATGAGAGCGGCGCCTTCACCGGTGCCCAAGGCAAGCGCGTCGGCAAGCTGGAATATGCCGACGGCGGCACGGTGTTTCTCGATGAAATCGAAAGCATGCCGCTGGCCCAGCAGGCCAAACTGCTGCGGGTGATCCAGGAGCAGAAGCTCGAGCGCCTGGGGGCGAACCAGAGTATCAACGTTGACCTGCGCATCATCGCCGCAACCAAGCCCGACTTGCTGGAGGAGGCCCGTGCCGGGCGCTTCCGTGAAGACCTTGCCTACCGCCTGAACGTTGCCGAGTTGCGCCTGGCGCCTTTGCGCGAACGGCGCGAAGACATTCCGCTGCTGTTCGACCACTTCGCCCGCGCTGCTGCCGACCGGCTTGGCCGCGCTGCGCCGCCGCTGTCGGGCGCGCAACTGGCACAACTGCTGGCGCATGACTGGCCAGGTAACGTGCGCGAGCTGGCCAACGCGGCAGAGCGACATGCATTGGGTCTGGGTTCACCGAGTACCGAGGTGGCCCCTGCCGGGCAATCGCTGAGCGAGCAGATGGAGGCGTTCGAGGCCCAGTGCCTGCGTGCGGCTTTGCGCCAGCATGGGGGCGCGATCAGTGCGGTGATGGAGGCGTTGCAACTGCCGCGGCGAACGCTGAACGAAAAGATGCAGCGGCACGGGTTGTCGCGGGACGATTTTACCGGCCAGTGATAAGCGGAATTCCGCCTATCACTGGCCGGCGATAGGCAGAATTCCGCCCATGCATAGCACTTTCAGGGCCTGGCTCGCAGGCGCGTGGCCGGCGAAGTGCCCGCAAAGCGGCCTATTGCCCCGGTTTGGGTCGGCCCGCCCCGGTTTGGCACACCTTCTGCAAATGCTCGTGTCAGCTGCGCCTAGGCGCGCTTCACAACAACAACGAGAAGGTATCCCTGATGGATAACGCCACCTCCCTGCCCGCTGGGGCGGCCGCTGCGCCTGCCGCAGAAAAAACTACCGCCAGCCGCCTGAAGTCGATCTTCAGCGGGTCCATCGGCAACATGGTCGAATGGTACGACTGGTACGTCTACGCCGCATTCTCGCTGTATTTCGCCAAGGCCTTCTTCCCGGCCGGCGACTCCACTGCACAACTGCTCAACACCGCCGCGATTTTCGCCGTTGGCTTTTTGATGCGCCCGATCGGCGGCTGGCTGATGGGCCTTTACGCCGACCGCAAAGGCCGCAAGGCCGCGCTGATGGCCTCGGTACTGCTGATGTGCGCCGGCTCGCTGGTCATTGCCCTGACGCCTGGCTATGAAACCATCGGCTTCGCCGCACCGGTCCTGCTGGTCATCGCCCGCCTGATGCAGGGCCTGTCGGTGGGTGGCGAATACGGCACCTCGGCGACCTACCTCAGCGAAATGGCCAGCAAGGACCGCCGCGGCTTCTTCTCCAGCTTCCAGTACGTGACCCTCATCTCCGGCCAGCTCATCGCCCTGGCAGTGCTGATCGTCCTGCAACAGACCCTGACTACCGAGCAGCTGTATGCCTGGGGCTGGCGCGTACCCTTCGTGATCGGTGCGCTGTGCGCCGTGGTCGCGCTGTACCTGCGCCGTGGCATGGAAGAAACCGCCTCGTTCACCAAGAAGGAAAAAGCCAAGGAAAGCCTGATGCGCACCCTGCTGCGCCACCCCAAGGAACTGATGACCGTGGTTGGCCTGACCATGGGCGGTACCCTGGCCTTCTACACCTACACCACCTACATGCAGAAGTACCTGGTCAATACCGTGGGCATGAGCATCAGCGACTCGACCACGATCTCGGCCGCCACGTTGTTCCTGTTCATGTGCCTGCAGCCTGTGATCGGCGGTCTGTCCGACAAGATCGGCCGGCGCCCGATCCTGATCGCCTTCGGTGTACTGGGCACCCTGTTCACCGTGCCGATCCTCAGCACCCTGCATACCATCCAGACCTGGTGGGGGGCGTTCTTCCTGATCATGGCAGCGCTGATCATCGTCAGTGGCTATACCTCGATCAACGCCGTGGTCAAAGCTGAACTGTTCCCGACCGAAATCCGCGCCCTTGGCGTGGGCCTGCCCTACGCACTGACCGTTTCGATCTTCGGCGGCACCGCCGAGTACGTGGCGCTGTGGTTCAAGAGCGCGGGCATGGAAAGCGGCTTCTATTGGTACGTCACTGCCTGTATCGCCTGCTCGCTGCTGGTGTACGCGACGATGAAGGACACCAAACAGCACTCACGTATCACCACCGAGTGACCCGGTAAGGCCGTTCTGCAAGGGCGCCCAACGTGCAGGGCGCCTTTTTTTATGCCCCCTAATGCCCCATGAGCCGATTAGCTGAGCTATTCGGCTCATGGGATGGGTATGAAAGGCCGTTTGCTGGGCAAGCGTGAAAGCATTGACCCGTTACCGCATCAACATTCAGGACATGTCCAGCGCCTGACGCGGTTCACGACGCTGGTACCAGCGGGCCATCAGTACCAGTACCAGCAGCACGCCACCCAGCACGGCCGATGAACCGACCGTGCCGAAGTCCAGCCCGCTCTTCGCATGAGGTTTGGTCAGGAAGTCGCCCAGAGCGGTACCCAAGGTCAGCGGCAGGATCCCGATCAGCAGGGCCGTACCGGTGGCATAGACCATGCCCAGGGTAGGGTCCATGAAGTCGGACATCGTGGTACCGACGGTGCTGGTGGGCTGAAAAATAGGTAGGTAAGCGATGAAAAAACGTTCATCGGTGATCTGCATCAGGTGTTCTTCTTAATCCCCTATTAATTGCCACCCTTCAGCCTTCACGGGCTGACTGATGAAGGGTGCATGCACCAACCCGTGCCCGGCCAGGCAAACGCCTATACGACGATTACAGCACCTTAAAATATCGAATAAGTCGATTATTTAGTGCTTATATTTGCGCTTTTTAATCAGCATATTGGGCGTAATATTTAAGTCACGGAAACAAACAACCCACAAATCCCTGGAGCAATGACCATGAAAAACAAACTGATCCTCACCCTGGCCCTGTCGGTTTTCGCCACTGGCGCCTTTGCCGAAGATGGTTTCGACCGGACCAATGCCCACACCTTTGCCGCAGCCCAGACCCAGTCGGCCAGCTACGCTGAAGACGGCTTCGATCGTACTGGCGGCCAACGCTTCGCTGAAGACGGCTTCGACCGCACCGGCGGCCAACGCTTTGCCGAAGACGGCTTCGACCGCACCGGCGGCCAACGCTTCGCTGAAGACGGCTTCGACCGCACCGGCGGCCAACGCTTCGCTGAAGACGGCTTCGACCGCACCGGCGGCCAACGCTTTGCTGAAGACGGCTTCGACCGCACCAACGCCAACCGCATCAGCTGATCCCTGCTGCGAGCGCCCAGCCCGGCTTTTGCCGGGCTTGATCATTTGCAGGCAAGCAAAGGCTTGGCACACTAGGCTTCTTGTCTACCAGGAGGTAGGGCCAGTAAGCCCAGCACAATGTATTACTACGAACCCGCCAAAGGCCACGGCCTGCCCCACGACCCCTTCAACGCCATCGTCGGTCCACGTCCTATCGGCTGGATCTCTTCGCAAGACCGCGAGGGACGCTTGAACCTGGCGCCCTACAGCTTCTTCAATGCCTTCAACTACATCCCGCCAATCATCGGTTTCTGCAGTGTCGGGCGCAAAGACAGCCTGAACAATATCGAGCAGACCGGTGAATTCGTCTGGAACCTGGCCACGCGATCGCTGGCCGAGCAGATGAACCAGAGCTGTGCGCCGGTGGCTGCCGAGGTCAGTGAATTCGAGTTGAGCGGCCTCACCGCCGCACCGTCAAGCCTGGTCAAGGTGCCGCGCGTGGGCGAAACCCCGGTCGCGTTCGAGTGCAAGGTCAGCCAGATCGTCCAGCTCAAGCGGGCCGACCAGGCGCTGGTACCCAGCTGGCTGATTCTTGGGGAAGTGGTGGCCGTGCACATTGCCGACCACCTGCTGAAGAACGGTATTTACGATACCGCGGCAGCCGAACCTATCTTGCGCGGTGGTGGCCCGGCGGACTATTTCGAGCTGGGCAACCTGTTCAAGATGGCCCGCCCGCCGGCCTGATCACCAGACCAGCTCACCCTCAGCGCTAACGCCTTGCAGGCGCTGCAGTTCGGCCGTGGCCGCTTCGTCGGCGGCCACGGCGCCCTTGAACACCTGGCCGTCGAGCACCTTGTGAAAACGCGGCGCGCCGCCCATACCCAGGGCTTTGACTGCGATGGCCGCGTGATAGCCACCACCTTCGGCCGGCACCATCGCCGACACCGCTTCGAACTGCGGGAATTCCCTACGTGCCATGTTGCTCTCTGCCTGCTTGATCATGGCCCGGCATGTTAACCCAAACCCCAGCCAGCGCGCGCGCTGTGGGAGGGGCCATGCCGTCAGTCGAATGTATGCAAGTCGAGGCTGCTGACCACCTGCGCCTGCACCAGCTCACCGAACATCTCCAGCGTGGGCGACGCAAAATAGCCACTCATGGCCTGTTGGTCCTGCCAACTGCCGCTGAGCAGCCACAGGTCAGCGTCGGCCTGCGAACGCTGTACGCTGAAACTCAGGCAACCCGGCGCACGCAGCGACGGCTCAAGCAGGTCACGCAGGCGCGCGCCAAGCTCCGCAGAACGCCCGCTGCTGGCACGAATGAACGCAAGATGGGTGACCGGTTGTTTTAGGGCCATTGCACTATCTCCTTGAAGCAAGCGGACGAAAAAGCCAGGCTGCCAAGGTTAGGGGTTCGCCCGCGCAACCCGTTAGGCCATTACTGCTCGCCGCTTGCCTGATCCTGCGGCGCGGCAGGATCAGGCAAGCGACGTGCAGCTTTCGACTAGCGTCGGCCGTTGCCCAAACCTATGCTGCGACCGTCAGCAGAGGAAAGCATCATGACCATCGCCACGCCCACCGACCCGACCCTGGAACTGCAGCGCCTGGAGCTGGCCGAGCTGATTACCCGCCATGCCGGCGAGCCCCACGGCCCGGCGTCGGCCATCGCGGATCTGTACCTGGTGCGCTACACCGAGAATGTGCGCTCGGTCCCTACCCTGGCGCAACCGGCCTTGTGCATCCTTGCACAAGGCAGCAAAAGCCTGTTTCTGGGTGACGAGCAGTATGCCTACGATCCACTGCACTACATGGTGGTTTCGGTCACCCTGCCGTTGAGCGGCGTGCGGCTCGATGCCAGCCCCGAGCACCCCAGCCTGGGTTTGCGCATGGACCTGGACCCGGCCGAGATCAGCCAGTTGATCGCCGAAAGCGGCCCGATGCTGGTGCCCAACAAGCCATCGGGCCGTGGCCTGTACGTGGATAAAACCGATGCAGCGTTGCTCGACGCCCTGTTGCGGTTGCTGCGCCTGCTGGATAGCCCACGCGACATCTCCATGCTGGCGCCACTGGTCCGCCGTGAGATCCTCTACCGCCTGTTGCGTGGGCCGCAGGGTTATCGGCTGTACGAAATCGCCTTGGCGAACAGCCAGACCCACCGGGTTTGCCAGGCCATCGCCTGGCTCAACAACCACTACCAACAGCCACTGCGTATCGAGGACCTGGCCCGTGAGGTCAACCTCAGCACCTCGACCTTGCACCACCGCTTCAAGGCGGTGACCTCGATGAGCCCGTTGCAGTACCAGAAACAACTGCGCCTGCAGGAGGCACGGCGGTTGATGCTCAACGACGGGCTCGAGGCGGCGGTGGCGGCCTACCGGGTGGGCTATGAAAGCCCCTCGCAGTTCAGCCGCGAGTACAGCCGGCTGTACGGGGCGCCGCCCATTCGGGATGTGGCTCGGTTGCGGGCCAATGCTGGCTGAAGTTCAGGGTGGCTGTGCCGGCCCCATCGCTGGCAAGCCAGCTCCCACAGTGATCGCCTTAGGGCTGACAGGTGTTTGTCAGAAGATATGCAGCGCCTGTTAGAGCGAGCGCCGCCCGCGCGGCGCAATCGCGAGCTGCGCTCGCTCCTACGTTTGTTT
>NZ_RHQO01000039.1:0-46796 GCF_003935475.1 Pseudomonas sp. p99-361
TACTGGCCCGAAACAAACGTAGGAGCGAGCGCAGCTCGCGATGCGCCGCGCGGGCGGCGCTCGCTCTAACAGGCGCTTCATACCTTGTGGCAAACACCTGTCAGCCCTGATGCGATCCCCGTGGGAGCTGGCTTGCCGGCGATGAGGCCAGTCCAGGCAATACGAGACAGTTGCCCCACAAGGCCCCCACAGACGCTGAAAACCTGTGGGAGCGGGTTCACCCGCGAAGAGGCCAGCGCAGGCGACGCAGTTAACCTGTCTCTGTATACAACTGGCAAATTTGTCAGTTGCGCGCCAGCCCGTTTTGTCCGAGGTTGGTCCCAATCAATCACCTCCCGCACAAGCAGGCTGACCATGCAACAGAACAGGACGCGGCGTTTGTTCTACAACAATAGCCAACTATGTTTGGAAATCGGCACCGATCGCGCCGTCACAGTGTTTTCAATCTCAAACACTCCTCTAGCGCAACGCTCGGCCAAGACAGTCCTGCTGGCAGTAGACTCGCAGAGTTCCATAATCAACCATTCTCGGCGCGAAGGCGCTCACAACCTGGCCTACACCGCTTACGGATACAGCCCCACAGCGCTTGTGATGGGCTTCACCGGACAACGCTACGATAGCGTCACAAACTGCTACCTCCTTGGCAACGGCTATCGTGCCTTCAGTCCGAGACTGGCGCGATTTTATTCAGTGGACAGCCTCAGTCCGTTTACAAAGCACACACATAACGCCTATGCCTATTGTTTGGGCGACCCTGTGAATCATCACGACCCTTCAGGGCATATGTGGCGTCGCGCCAACAATATATGGAGTGGCGTAACGAGTAAGCTCAAAAAACCCAGAATCCTTTACATTAATAAAGCAAGGGAGGCAATTGCCAAGACCCCGGATCTCGAAAAGTATTCCGCTGTCATTGATAACCCGAACGTAACCAAAGAAACCCTCAAGACGATTCACAGGCTTTCGAAGGGTGACGCCACGCTTAAAGACCTCGAGAATACAGCAGTCCGTAACTGGCGTTTAAAGTATAAAAACATTGAAGGCCCCATCAATCAAGACTTTGACTATTCTAAATATCTGGACTACGACGAGCAACTTCCTTACATAGCGTTAAAGGCAAAAACCATCAAATATAGAAAGATGCTTGACAGCTTGACAGCACAGCAACCCACTACAATGAATTCGAGCAGTCAGGTGCCCTCTGAGCCATCAAGTCCAGCAGCTGCCACAGCCGCGGTACGTGGCAAATAGATACATTAACCTGAACGAGCACCCCTGCAGGGTTGGTTTGAAACAAGTAAGCGGCCTGAAACACTGACAGCCTTAGGGACGAGGGATTATCATGCTCTTTTATCTGTCCATTTGCCGCACCCCGGCCCTTCAGCTTGAAGCCTCCCATGCCCTTCGAACTCACCGTAGAACCCCTCACCCTGCTGATTCTGGCCCTGGTCGCCTTCGTCGCCGGTTTCATCGATGCCATCGCCGGCGGCGGCGGCCTGCTCACCACCCCGGCGCTGCTCACAGCCGGCATGCCGCCGCACCTGGTACTGGGTACCAACAAGCTCAGTTCCACCTTCGGCTCGGCCACCGCCAGCTTTACCTACTACAAGCGCAAGCTGTTCCACCCGGCGCAGTGGCGCCCGGCGCTGTTCGCCACGCTGGTGGGCGCGTTGATCGGGGCGATCGTGGCCTATTACATGCCAGCCGAATGGCTGAACAAGATGCTGCCGGTCATCGTCTTCGCCTGTGGCGTGTACCTGCTGTTCGGCGGCACGCCCAAGGCACCGCTGGACGCCGATGCCCCGATCAGGAAGAAATGGCAGGCGCCGCAGGGCTTTACCCTGGGTTTCTATGACGGCGTGGCCGGTCCGGGCACCGGGGCGTTCTGGACGGTCAGCACCCTGCTGCTGTACCCCATCGATCTGGTTCGCGCCAGCGGCGTGGCGCGCAGCATGAACTTCGTCAGCAACATCGCGGCGCTGACGGTGTTCATCATTTCCGGGCAGGTCGACTACATCGTCGGGCTGTGCATGGGTTTGTCGGTGATGGTCGGCGCCTTCTTTGGCGCACGCACGGCGATCAGCGGCGGCAGCAAGTTCATCCGCCCGGTGTTCATCACCGTGGTGCTGGCGTTGACCGTGCGCCTAGCGTGGCAGCACTGGTTCGGGCAGGCCTAAGCGGCGAGCGACATAGAGGTCGATCAGGTAGCGCGCAATAGAGCGCCCAGCCGGCAGCGGCGGCAAGTCGTGCACGCTGAACCACTGGGCGTCCTCGATCTCGTCCGGCTGCATGACGATCTCGCCACCCGCGTATTCGGCATGGAAGCCCAGCATCATCGAGTGCGGGAACGGCCAGCACTGGCTGCCGACGTACTGGATGTTCTGCACCTCTACCGCCACTTCTTCACGCACTTCGCGCACCAGGCAGTCCTCGGCCGACTCGCCCGGCTCGGCAAAGCCTGCCAGGGTGCTGTACACCCCCGTGACGAAGCGCGGCGAGCGTGCCAGCAGGATTTCGTCGCCACGGGTCACCAGCACGATCATGCTCGGCGAAATACGCGGGTAGCTGCGCAGGTCGCAAGGCTGACAGTACATCGCGCGCTCCCAGCGGATTTGTGTCATCGCCTGCCCGCAGCTGCCGCAGAATCGGTGCTCGCGAGCCCAGGTGCCGATCTGCGCGGCATAACCCAGAACCTTGTAGGTGTCGAAGTCACCCTCCAGCATGAACGCGCGCAGGCCGCGCCAGTTGCAACCGGGCACGTCGCTGGCAGCGCGCAGTTCCAGCAGGAACACAGGCTGGCCGTCGAAGTGGCCAATGCCGTGTTCGCACAGCACATCCAGGCCCTGGCGCTTGAGCCAGTCACGAGGGAACAGCGCGCCGTTGGCGTCGTGCAGAAACCCTTCCGGGCTGCGCGCCACGGCCAGCCCGCCGGTGATCTGAGGGTCGAGTACTGCGGTAGTCCAGCGTGCTGACATCTCGGGTTTCCTTTACTGCGCGTGCGCCGGCCCGATCAGTCGGCGAACGTCGGTTTCTGTTTGCTCATGTGCGCGGCCACAGCCACGCGCAGGTCTTCGGACTGCAGCATCGCGGCGTTCCACGTGGCGATGTAGTCCAGGCCATCGTCGATGCGGTGGTCGCGCATGTAGCTGAGCATTTCCTTGGTGCCCGCCACCGCGATCGGCGATTTTGCAGCAATCTGGCGGGCGATGGCAAAAACCCCGTCCAGCAGCGCGGCGTGGTCTTCATAGACCCGGTTCACCAGGCCGATGCGCAGCGCCTCGTCCGCCGCGACATTGCGCCCGGTGAACGCCAGCTCACGCATCATGCCGTCGCCGATGATACGTGGCAAACGTTGCAGCGTGCCGACATCAGCGGCCATGCCCATGTCGATTTCCTTGATCGAGAATTGCGCGTCACTGCTGCAGTAACGCATGTCACAGGCCGAGATCAGGTCGATGGCGCCACCGATGCAATAGCCCTGCACCGCGGCCAGCACCGGTTTGCGGCAGCTGTCCACGGCGGTGAACGAGGCTTGCAGGCGCTGTATGGTCTTGCGCAGGAAGCGCGCATTGCGGCCCACGTCCTTGCCCATCTCCCCGGCCAGCGAGGCCAGCATCATCAGGTCGATACCGGCCGAGAAGTGCTTGCCGGCACCGCTGATGACCACCGCACGCACGGCGTCGGTGTCGTCGATCCACTGGAAGATATCGACGATCTCTTCCCAGAAGGCCGCGTTCATCGCGTTGACCTTCTCCGGGCGGTTGATCTGAACGTGGGCGATGCTATCGGTCAGCTCGACCTTGAATGCGGTGTATTCGGTCACGAACGGAACTCCTAGGGTTGGATGGTTCACCATCGTGGATGGTAACCCAGCTGGAGCAGACAATGGTTTGCGCATACAACTTTTGCCCCGCCGCGGGATCGAACCCCAGGTAAGCACTCATCCGTTTCAAGGAGATCAACCATGGCGCTACGCACCACGCTGCTGCTTTCCTGCATGACCCTTGCCTTGCTCGGCTGCGCCGGCAACGACCACCCTGCACCGCCGCGCACCCAGCAGGTGGACCTGCAACGCTACCAGGGCACCTGGTACGAACTGGCGCGGCTGCCGATGTTCTTCCAGCGTAATTGCGTACAGTCCGAGGCTCATTATGGGCTACGCGCCGATGGCCGTATCGACGTGACCAACCGCTGCAAGGAAAAGGACGGTGAGGTGAACGAAGCCAAAGGCATTGCTGAAGCCCAGCAGCCGGGCAGGACTGACAAATTGTGGGTACGCTTCGACAACTGGTTCAGCCGCCTCGCCCCTGGCCTGACCAAGGGTGAGTACTGGGTGCTGTACCACGACAAGGATTACCGCGTGGCACTGGTCGGCCACCCCAACCGTGAGTACCTGTGGCTGCTGTCGCGCACCCCTGCGGTCACCGACCAGCAGCGCGAACAGTTGCTGAGCATTGCCCGCGAGCAAGGCTACGACACCAGCAAGCTGGTCTGGCGGCAGGCTGACTAGCGGGCAATCGACGGCCTGCGGCAATCCGGCTAAGGTGTGCGGCGTTGTTCGTCTCGAAGGAACGAGGCCCTGCGTATTGCGCGATTTTGCGCGACTGGACTGGCACAAGGAGCCGCAACATGGACCTGCTGTTTCTCGGTACCTCCGCCGGGGTGCCGACCAAAGCCCGCAACGTCAGCGCCACCGCCGTAGTCGAAGCCAGTGGTAGCCACTGGTACCTGGTCGACTGCGGCGAGGGCACCCAGCACCAACTGTTGCACACGCCGCTGTCGGTTCGCGACCTGCAGGCGGTCTTCATTACCCACGTTCATGGTGACCATTGTTTTGGCCTGCCCGGGCTGCTTGCCAGTGCCGGCATGAGTGGCCGTAACCAACCGCTGGATATTGTCTTGCCTGCCGCGCTGCATGGTTGGCTACGCCAAGGCCTGGCCGCCAGTGATACCTTCCTGCCGTTCGATCTGCGCCTGCTGGCCGTGGAGGATTGGCAGGGCTGGCGCAACCAGACCCTGCAGGTGACAGCGGTGCGCTTGTCGCACCGGGTGCCGAGCGTAGGTTTCGTGTTTACCGAACTCAACCCCGAACCCCGCCTGGACACCCTGCGCCTGGAGGCTGAGGGCGTACCGCGGGGCCCGATGTGGGGCGAGCTGGCCAAGGGGCGTACCGTGCAATTCGGCGAGCAGCTGTTGCATGGCAATGAATACCTGCGTGGCTCGCGCCCGCCCCGGCGAGTTATCGTGTGTGGTGACAATGACAACCCGCAATTGCTCGCCGACGCCGCCCGAGGCGCCGATGTGCTGGTGCATGAGGCAACCTTCACGCAGGCGGTGGTGGAGCGGACCGGGGTCACCTTTGGGCACAGCACTGCGGCGGCAGTGGCGCGCTTTGCCGAGGCGGCAGGCGTGCGCAACCTGGTGCTGACGCACTTCAGTGCCCGCTATCAGAGCGACCCAAGACGCAGCCCGAGCATCAACGACGTGCGTGATGAGGCACTGGCGCACTACCGCGGCCGGCTGGTGCTAGCCCAGGACCTGCAGCGCTATCACATCGGCCGTGACGGCTACCTGGAACCAGCCCTGTAGGAGATAACACAGCACTACGGGCTGCGCTGTCGCGCAGAGAACTCAATTCGTAAGCGCGACGCGGCCTGTGTGGGAGCGGGCGCGCCCGCGAAGAATCCAGCGCGGTGGCTGGCACCGGCTACGCCGGTGTTCGCGGGTGAGCCCGCTCCTACAAACGGACGGTGTGGCTCCGCCGATCTATGGCCAAACACGACCAGTGAAGGAGTGGCCCTTACGCCTGATCAGGCTGCCAGGCGGCCGCTGGCAATGGCCTGCGAAGCAGCCAGCATCGCCCGCAACAACACCGCGCAACCCGCCGCCAGGTCATCGGGTGCGGCGTTTTCGATTTCGTTGTGGCTGATGCCGTTCTCGCACGGTACGAAAATCATCCCCGCCGGCCCCAGCTCGGCAAGGAAGATCGCGTCATGCCCTGCCCCGCTGACGATGTCCATGTGCGGCAACCCCAGGGCCTTGGCCGAATCGCGCACGGCATCGACACAGCCCTTGTCAAAGTACAATGCCGGGAAGTCCGCGGTGGGCACCAGTTCGTGGCTCAGGCCATGCTTGGCGCAGGTCGCCTCGATGACCCCTCGTACCTCGGCGATCATCGCATCCAGTTGTTCGCCCTCAAGGTGGCGGAAGTCCAGGGTCATGCGCACTTCGCCAGGGATTACGTTGCGTGAGCCCGGGTAGGCCTGCAAGCAACCCACCGTGCCGCAGGCATGCGGCTGGTGGCCGAGGGCTGTGCGGTTGACCGCTTCGACCACCGCGGCGGCACCCACCAGGGCATCCTTGCGCAGGTGCATGGGGGTGGGGCCGGCATGGGCTTCGACGCCGCGCAGGGTCAGGTCGAACCACTTCTGGCCAAGGGCACCGAGGACTACCCCAATGGTCTTGGCCTGGTCCTCGAGTATCGGCCCTTGCTCGATATGCGCTTCGAAATATGCCCCCACCGGGTGCCCGAGCACCGCACGTGGGCCGGCGTAGCCAATGGCGTTCAACGCCTCGCCCACACTGGTGCCCTGGGCATCGCGTTTGGCCAGGGTTTCTTCCAGGGTGAACTTGCCGGCGAACACACCCGACCCCATCATGCAGGGGGCAAAGCGCGAACCTTCTTCGTTGGTCCACACCACCACCTCCAGCGGTGCTTCGGTTTCCACGCCCAGGTCGTTGAGGGTACGGAGCACTTCCAGCCCGGCCATCACGCCGAAACAGCCGTCGAACTTGCCGCCAGTGGGCTGGGTATCGATATGGCTGCCGGTCATCACCGGTGGCAGCTTGGGGTTACGCCCAGGGCGACGGGCGAAGATATTGCCCACGGCATCGACGCTGACCGTGCAACCGGCCGCCTCGCACCATTGCACGAACAAGTCGCGGGCCTGGCGGTCGAGGTCGGTCAGGGCCAGGCGGCAGACACCCCCCTTGGGCGTGGCGCCGAGGCGGGCCAGGTCCATCAGCGATTGCCAGAGGCGGGCACTGTCGATGTGGTGGGCGGTGGTCTTGAGGATGTCTTGGAAAGGGGTCACGGGTTTCTCCTTCAGGCTTTTTTGTTGTCTGTTCGGGCCTCTTCGCGGGCATGCCCGCTCCCACCAGATCGCCACAGGTTTTCCAGTACTGCGTAGTACCTGCAGGAGCGGGCATGCCCGCGAAGAAGCAGACACGGTCTCAGGGCAAGGGCTTGACCAGCCGCGCCGGGCTGCGCGCCGCCAAGCCAGCGAACACGTAGTACAACGCCGCCCCCAGCAGCGAGCCGGTGAACCAGCCATAGTCGTAGAACCAGCTGAAGCTGCTGTTGCCGATCGCCAGCACCGTCAACCCCACGGGCAGCACGAAGGCGGCGAAGCCAGCCCAGTTCCACGCCGGGTACACGTCGTCGCGGTACAGCCCGGCGAGGTCCAGCTTTTGCCGGCGGATCAGGAAGTAATCCACCACCATGATCCCGGCTATCGGCCCGAGCAAGCTGGAGTAGCCCAGCAACCAATTGGAGTACACGCTTTCCAGGCTCAGGTCGGACACGATCAAGCCCAGTTTCTTCAGCAACTCGTGGCCCATCAGCGCCAGGCCGATGAAGCCGGTCAGCCATACCGCACGGCTGCGCCCGATCAGGCGCGGGGCGATGTTCTGGAAGTCGTTGGTCGGCGACACGATGTTCGCCGCAGTGTTGGTCGACAGGGTGGCGATCACGATCAGCGCCATGGCCAGGGCGACCCAGAACGGGCTGTGGATCTTGCCGATCAGGCTGACCGGGTCGGACACCGTTTCGCCCACCAGCGACGCCGAGGCCGCAGTCAGCACCACACCCAAGGCCGCGAACAGGAACATGGTCAGCGGCAGGCCAAAGATTTGCCCGAGGATCTGGTCCTTCTGGCTGCGGGCATAGCGGCTGAAATCGGGAATGTTCAGCGACAGCGTGGCCCAGAAGCCGACCATGGCCGTGAGCCCAGCGCAGAAGTAGCTGACCACGCTGGCGCCTTCAGGGCGTTTGGGCGGTTGCGCCAGCAGTTCGGTCATCGACATGTGTGGCAAGGCCCACACCAGCAGGCCCAGCCCAACGGCCACCAGCAGCGGCGCCGAGAGCGTCTCCAGCCACTTGATCGACTCGGCGCCCCGCAGTACCACCCACAGGTTCAGGCACCAGAAGATCATGAACCCGGTCACCTCGCCGACACCGCCCAGGGCCTTCCAGCCGTCGAACACCGACCCCAGGAACAGGTGGATGGCCAGCCCGCCGAACAGGGTCTGGATCCCGAACCAGCCGCAGGCCACCACGGCGCGAATCAGGCACGGCACGTTGGAGCCCAGAATGCCGAACGACGAGCGCAGCAGCACCGGAAACGGGATACCGTACTTGGTGCCGGGGAACGCATTGAGGGTCAGCGGGATCAGCACGATGATGTTGGCCAGCAGGATCGCCAGCAACGCCTCGCCAACGCTCAGGCCAAAGTAGGCTGTGAGCACGCCGCCGAGGGTGTAGGTTGGCACGCAGATGGACATGCCTACCCACAGGGCCGTGATGTGCCATTTGTTCCAGGTGCGCTGGTGCACCTTGGTCGGGGCGATGTCGTGGTTGTAGCGCGGGCTGTCGAGAACATCACTGCCCTCGGCCAGCTCGAACAGGCCATCCTGCTCGACCACTTGCGATCTGCTCTGTTGCATGGGCCTTTCTCCAGACTTTTTCGAGTTGTCTGCTCATCGGGCTAATTCGATGGCCGGAGTACACACGCGTATGAGTGCCTTAGAAATCTCGACCAATTTTCTATCTTGTCAAGTTAGTCAAAAACCCTGGAGGCCCCGAATTCAGCGGGCTCTAAATATTTAATTCATTTAAATCAATGATTTAAAAACCACAAAATAAATAGGAATTTTCTTGCTGAATTCAGGATCAGCATCTAGCCTCGAATCTTGTCAGGTATGACAGGATTAACCCCTGCCCGCCCTGCTTCCGAAAATTCCAAGAACCGGCCAAGACCGGTCAGCCTGCGAGGAAAACGGCATGTCCCTGTTGATCCGTGGCGCCACCGTTGTTACCCACGAAGAGAGTTACCCCGCCGATGTGCTGTGTGCCGATGGCTTGATCCGTGCAGTCGGGCCTGGCCTGGAAGCGCCGACCGATTGCGAGATCCTCGACGGCAGCGGGCAATACCTGATGCCAGGCGGCATCGACCCGCACACCCATATGCAATTGCCGTTCATGGGCACCGTGGCCAGTGAAGACTTCTTCAGCGGTACCGCCGCCGGCCTGGCGGGCGGCACCACATCGATCATCGACTTCGTCATTCCCAACCCGCAGCAGTCACTGCTGGAGGCCTTTCACACCTGGCGCGGCTGGGCCCAGAAAAGTGCCAGCGACTATGGCTTCCACGTCGCCGTCACCTGGTGGAGCGAGCAGGTGGCCGAAGAGATGGGCGAACTGGTGGCCAAGCATGGGGTGAACAGCTTCAAGCACTTCATGGCCTACAAAAACGCCATCATGGCGGCCGACGACACCTTGGTGGCCAGCTTCGAGCGCTGCCTGCAGCTAGGTGCAGTGCCCACCGTGCATGCCGAAAATGGCGAGCTGGTGTTCCACCTGCAGAAAAAGCTGTTGGCACAGGGCCTGACCGGGCCGGAAGCACACCCCCTGTCACGCCCTTCGCAGGTTGAAGGCGAGGCGGCCAGCCGCGCCATCCGCATTGCCGAAACCCTCGGTACACCCCTGTACCTGGTGCACATTTCCAGCCGCGAGGCGCTGGATGAAATCGCCTATGCGCGGGCCAAGGGCCAACCGGTTTACGGCGAAGTGCTGCCTGGCCACTTGCTGCTGGACGACAGCGTCTACCGTGACCCGGACTGGGCCACAGCCGCCGGCTACGTCATGAGCCCGCCGTTCCGCCCGCGCGAGCACCAGGAGGCGCTGTGGCGCGGCCTGCAGGCGGGCAACCTGCACACCACAGCCACCGACCACTGCTGCTTCTGCGCCGAACAGAAAGCCATGGGCCGGGATGACTTCAGCCGCATCCCCAATGGCACCGCCGGCATCGAAGACCGCATGGCGGTGCTGTGGGATGCCGGGGTCAACAGCGGGCGCCTGTCGATGCACGAGTTCGTGGCACTGACCTCTACCAACACGGCGAAGATCTTCAACCTGTTCCCACGCAAGGGCGCCATCCGCGTAGGGGCAGATGCCGATCTGGTGCTATGGGACCCGCAAGGCACGCGCACCATCTCGGCCCAGACCCACCACCAACGGGTGGACTTCAACATCTTCGAAGGCCGCACTGTACGTGGCGTCCCCAGCCACACCATCAGCCAGGGCAAAGTGGTCTGGGCTGATGGCGACCTGCGCGCCGAGGCGGGCGCGGGGCGCTATGTGGAGCGGCCGGCGTATCCGTCGGTGTATGAGGTGCTGGAGCGTCGGGCCGACCAGCAGCGGCCGACGCCCGTTCAGCGCTGAAGCCATTGGGGCTGCTGCGCAGCCCATCACGACACAAGGCCGCTCCTGCAGGAATGCGCGGTCCCTTGTAGGAGCGGCCTTGCGTCGCGATGGGCCGCACAGCGGCCCCCGATCCCACCACAACAGCTGTCGCCTGAACCAAAAAAATAGAGAGGCTACAACCGTGATCGACGCCCTGAACCATTTGCCGCGCCCCCGGGCCGGCGCCGACCAATTGGCCGAGTGCTTCAGCGACCTGGCCCCACCCCTCACCGCACGCCAGGCCGCCGTGGAAAGCGCCCGCTGCCTGTATTGCTACGACGCGCCCTGCGTCAACGCGTGCCCCAGCGAAATCGACATCCCGTCATTCATCCACCGCATCAGCGACGAGAACCTGCAAGGCGCTGCCGAACGGATTCTGTCGGCCAACATTCTCGGCGGCAGCTGTGCCCGCGTCTGCCCGACCGAAATCCTGTGCCAGCAAGCGTGTGTGCGCAACAACGCGCAGGAATGCGCCCCGGTACTGATCGGCCAGTTGCAACGCTACGCCCTGGACAATGCCCAGTTCAGCGACCACCCGTTCCAGCGTTCACCGGCCACGGGCAAGCGCATTGCGGTGGTCGGCGCTGGCCCTGCGGGGCTGGCCTGCGCGCATCGGCTGGCCATGCATGGCCATGACGTGGTGGTGTTCGAAGCCTGTGACAAGCCGGGTGGCCTCAATGAATACGGCATCGCCCGCTACAAGCTGGTTGACGATTATGCCCAGCGGGAAGTGGCATTCCTGCTGGGTATCGGCGGTATCGAGCTGCGCCATGGCCAGCGCCTGGGGGGCAACCTCAGCCTGGGCGAACTGCGCGAACAATACGATGCGGTGTTCCTTGGCCTGGGCCTGAATGCCGTGCGCCAGCTGGGGCTGGCCGATGAAGAGGCCCCCGGCCTGCTCGCCGCCACCGCTTACATCCGCGAGTTGCGCCAGGCAGACGACCTCAGCCAACTGCCGCTGGCCGAACGCTGCCTGGTGATCGGTGCTGGCAACACCGCCATCGACATGGCGGTGCAAATGAGCCGCCTGGGTGCCCGCGACGTCAACCTGGTGTACCGCCGTGGCCACGCCGACATGGGGGCCACCGGGCACGAGCAGGACATCGCCAAGGCCAACCAGGTGCGCTTGCACACCTGGGCCCGCCCCGACAGCGTGCTGCTGGATGACACCGGCAACGTACGCGGCATGCGCTTTGCCCGTACCGAATTGGCCGACGGCCGCCTGCGCGACACCGGCGAAACCTTCGAACTGGCCGCCGACGCGATCTTCAAGGCCATCGGCCAGCGTTTCGACGACAGCAGCCTCGCCGACCCTGTGGCCGCACAACTGGCCCGCGACGGTGAGCGCATTCGCGTTGACGTGAACATGCAGACCAGCCTGCCAGGGGTATACGCCGGTGGCGACTGCACCGCGCTGGGCCAGGACCTCACCGTTCAGGCCGTACAACACGGCAAAGTGGCCGCCGAAGCCATCCATGCCCAACTCATGCTCAACGTGGAGGCAGCGTAATGGCCGATTTGTCTATCGTGTTCGCCGGGATCAAGGCCCCCAACCCGTTCTGGCTGGCGTCCGCGCCGCCCACCGACAAAGCCTACAACGTGGTCCGCGCCTTTGAAGCCGGCTGGGGTGGCGTGGTGTGGAAGACCCTTGGCGAAGACCCGGCCGCGGTCAACGTCTCGTCGCGCTACTCGGCCCATTACGGCGCCAACCGCCAGGTGCAGGGCATCAACAACATCGAACTGATCACCGACCGTTCACTGGAAATCAACCTGCGCGAAATCACCCAGGTGAAGAAGGACTGGCCCGACCGCGCGTTGATCGTGTCGCTGATGGTGCCGTGCGAGGAAGCGTCGTGGAAGTTCATCCTGCCGCTGGTGGAAGCCACCGGCGCCGATGGCATCGAGCTGAACTTCGGCTGCCCGCACGGCATGCCGGAGCGCGGCATGGGCGCGGCGGTCGGCCAGGTGCCGGAGTACGTGGAAATGGTCACCCGCTGGTGCAAGCAGCACTGCTCGCTGCCGGTGATCGTCAAGCTGACGCCGAACATCACCGACATCCGCCAATCGGCACGGGCTGCGCATCGCGGCGGGGCCGATGCAGTGTCGCTGATCAACACCATCAACTCGATCACCAGCGTCGACCTTGACCGCATGGTCGCCCACCCCATCGTCGGTGACCAGAGCACCCATGGCGGTTACTGCGGCTCGGCGGTGAAGCCGATCGCGCTGAACATGGTGGCGGAGATTGCCCGTGACCCGGCCACCCATGGCCTGCCGATTTGCGGCATCGGCGGCATCGGCAACTGGCGCGACGCGGCCGAATTCATGGCGCTGGGCAGCGGCGCGGTGCAGGTGTGCACGGCGGCCATGCTGCATGGCTTTCGCATCGTCGAAGACATGAAAGACGGCCTGGCCCGCTGGATGGACCAGCACGGCCACGCCAACATCGAGGCGTTCCGTGGCCAGGCGGTAGGGCGTACCACCGACTGGAAGTACCTGGACATCAACTACAAGTCGGTGGCGCATATCGACCAGCAGGCGTGCATCGGTTGCGGTCGCTGCCACATCGCCTGCGAGGACACCTCGCACCAGGCCATCGCCAGTACGCTGAAGGCAGACGGTACGCATGCCTACAGCGTGATCGAGGAAGAATGTGTGGGCTGCAACCTGTGCCAGATCACCTGCCCGGTGGAGAACTGCATCGACATGCAGGCGCAGGACACTGGCAAGCCTTACCTGAACTGGACCCAAGACCCGCGCAACCCCTACCGCGAAGCGAGCTGATGTAGACCGGCGCCTGCCGCACTGGCACGGCCTTTTTGTGGGCAGCAAAAAGACCGTGCGCGGCAGGCATGGCCGGTCACGGCTCCAGGCCAATCCCCCGCAGGATCACACTGGTCACCGTTTGCACCGCACTTTCGAACGCCAGGTCCGACAGTTCATCGCCGCCGTTGAGCAACTGCACCTGGTAACCGAAGTCGGCGTAATGCTGGGTCGAGGCCCAGATCATGTACAGCAGCGCCGAGGGCTCGACCGGCAGAATCCGCCCCTCCTCCACCCATCGGCGGATCTTCGCCTCCTTCAGCTTTGCCCACGGCACCAGGCTGTCATCCAGGTTGCCCCCCAGCACCGGTGCCCCATGCAGCATTTCCTCGGCCCAGATCTTCGAGCCTAGCGGCCGTGACCGCGAATGCCCCATTTTCGCGCGGATGTAGCTGGTCAGCACCACCCGTGGGTCGTCGAAATTCTCGAAACACAGCGCGTCCTGCTTCCACACATCCAGCAGGTCCTGCAGCACCGCACGGAACAGATCGTCCTTGGTGCTGAAGTAGTAATGCAGGTTGGAACGCGGCAGTTCGGCCTGCTCGGCGATATCGCCCATGGAGGTCGCGCCGTAGCCTTTTTCGGCGAACACCTTTTCCGCCGCGTGCAGGATCTTGCCAACGTTGCGCCGGCGAATTTCGATCTTGTGATTGGCCATCAGGCTTGAGCCGTCCACACCGCCAGTTCATAACCGTCCGGGTCAATGAAATGGAAACGCCGCCCACCGGGGAAGGCAAAGGTCGCGCGGCTGATACTGCCCCCCGCCGCGGTCACGCGCTGCTGCGTGGCTTGCAGGTCATCGGCGTAAAGGATGATCAGCGGCCCCCCAGGGCGCACCGGCTCCCCCGTGGTAAAGCCGCCCGTCAGGCGGCCGTCGCTGAATTCGCTGTAGGTTGGCCCGTAGTCGGTAAAGCGCCAGCCGAAAACATGCCCATAGAACGCCTTGCTGCGTGCGATATCGCTGACATTGAACTCGATGTTGTCGATCTGCCGATCCGAACCGCGGATACCCATGGACGCTCCTTGCCGAATGAGATTTGACCTAGTCTACCCCGCTCGCTTGCCGGAGCGTGCACAAATTCGGTGCAGCCGGCTCAACCGCAACTGGCCCGGTCGCGGGCCGGGCAGCGGGCCTGCTGGAGGTTCAGGGCGGTGTTGATGATGCCGATATGGCTGAACGCCTGCGGGTAGTTGCCAAGCATGCGCTGGCAGGCCGGGTCGTATTGCTCTGCCAGCAGGCCCACGTCGTTGCACAGGCCGGTCAAACGCTCGTACAACGCCTGCGCTTGCGCTATCCGGCCCAGCAGGATGTAGACGTCGGCCAGCCAGAACGAGCACACCAGGAACGTACCTTCGCCCGGGGCCAGGCCATCCCCGGCACTGTCACTGTCGTAGCGCATCAGCAACCCGTTTTTCAGCAAGCGTTGCTCGATCTGTTCCAGCGTGCGCAGAAAGCGCGGGTCATCGGCAGGCAGGAAGCCGGTCAGGGCGATCTGCAGCAGGCTGGCGTCCATCTCGTGCGAACCATAGGCCTGAACGAAGAAACTGCCGCTGCTGTCGAGCCCTTGCTCACACACTTCACGGCGGATCTGGTCGGCCACCTGGCGGTAATGCTGGCCATGCTCACGGCCTTCTTCGGTGGTGTCTGCCAAGCCGGCAGCGCGGTCGAACGCCACCCAGGCCATCACCTTGGAGTGCACGAACTGCTGGCGGCCGCCGCGCACCTCCCAGATACCTTCGTCCGGCTCGCGCCAGATACGCTCCACATAGGGCAGGATCAGCCGAGAGATGGCGGCGCTACGCGGATGGCGCGGCAAGCCGCCCTTGATTGCCTGGCTCATGGCATCGGCCAGTTCGCCATAGATATCCAGCTGCGCCTGGGCCGACGCGGCATTGCCCACCCGCACCGGTTGCGAGTGCTCGTACCCCGGCAACCAGGGCAAGGTGTATTCCTGCAGGTCGCGCTCGCCACCCAGGCCGTACATGATCTGCATCTGTTCGGGGTTGCCGGCCACCGAGCGCAGCAGCCATTCGCGCCAGGCCTGGGCCTCGTCGAAATAGCCCAGGTTCATGAATGCCAGCAAGGTCATGGTGGCGTCACGCAGCCAGCAGAAACGGTAATCCCAGTTGCGCTCGCCGCCGAGTTGTTCCGGCAACGACGTGGTGACGGCCGCAACGATGCCGCCAGTGGGGGCATACGTCATGGCTTTCAGGGTGAGTAACGAGCGACGGACCAGTGCGCTGTAGGGGCCTACCTGAGGGCAGCGGTCGGCGAACGCCTGCCAGTGCTCGCAGGTATGGGCCAGGGCCGCGTCGGCATCGCAGCCGGGCTGCACCGGCAGGTGCGAGGGCTGGTGGCGCAGGCTGAACACCTGGCGCTGGCCGGCCGCCACGCGAAAGCGCGCGCCGGTGTGGTGGTCGCGGGCATGGGGCGGTACGGTGCTGCACAGGATCAGGCGGTCGGGGCCGGCCACCGCGCTGAGGGTGAGCGGGTCCAGGCGTTCGACCCATGGCACGCTGCGCCCGTAGTCGAAGCGCATGACCAGGTCCATTTCGAAATTGGTTTCGCCCGAGAGGCCTTCGACGATGCGCACCACGGCGTTCACGTCACCCAGCGGCATGAAATCGAGAACGCGGGCACGGCCAGTGGCGGTGACCCACGTGGTTTCCAGCACCAGGGTATCGTTCAGGTACTGCCGGCTGCAGTGCTCGACCGGGTCGCAAGGGGCCAGGCGCCAGCGGCCGTTTTCTTCGTTGCCCAGCAAGGCGGCGAACACCGCCGGGGCGTCGAAGCGTGGCAGGCATAGCCAGTCGAGCGAGCCATCCCGGCTGACCAGGGCGGCGCTGCGGCAATTGCCCAACAGGGCGTAATCTTCTATGTGGGCGGGCATCGCGTTTCCTTAAAGTGGTTGCCTGTGCTGGCCCTTTCGCTTGTCAACCCGCCCCACAGGGCCGCGCCGCCCAAGGGGTTGTGCAGCACCTGTCAGAGGGGGGGGCACTCGCGAAGCGGCCGGCACACGTCGAAAAACCTGTTACCCCAATCGGTGCCATTCCCGCTTGTCCCGGCTCAGCAGGTCATTGCCCGCCTCGGGGCCATCTTCACCCGCCGGATACTCGTGCACCTCGCCCCCCTGGGCCCAGGCGTCGAGGAACGGCTGCACGGCACGCCAGCCGTTCTCAATGTTGTCGGCCCGCTGGAACAAGGTCTGGTCACCGGTCAGGCAGTCATAGATCAAGGTCTCGTAGCCGGTCGCCGGGGTCATCTTGAAGAAGTCCTTGTAGGCAAAGCCCAGCTCGACGTTCTCCATTACCAACTCCGGCCCGGGGCGCTTGGCCTGCAGGTCGAACCACATGCCTTCGTTGGGCTGAATCTGGATTTTCAGGTAGTTGGGTTTGGGCCGCTCCAGCTCCGACTCGCGGAACTGCGCGTACGGTGCCGGCTTGAAACAGATGGCAATCTCGGTGTCACGCACGCTCATGCGCTTGCCGGTACGCAAGTAGAACGGCACCCCCGCCCAGCGCCAGTTATCGATCATCACCTTCAGCGCCACGTAGGTTTCGGTCTGGCTGTCGGGCGCGACATTGGCCTCCTCGCGGTAGCCGGGCAGGTGCTTGCGCCCCTGCTTGCCGGCGCTGTACTGGCCCCGCACGGAATGCTTCAGCGCCATCTTCGCCGACCACGGGCGGATGGCGCCGATCACCTTGGCCTTTTCGCCGCGCACGGCGTCGGCGCCGAACGCTGCCGGCGGTTCCATGGCAACCATGGCCAGCAGCTGGAACAGGTGGTTGGGCACCATGTCGCGCAAGGCGCCGGTGGCGTCGTAGAAGCCACCCCGCGTCTCGACACCGACGGTTTCCGCGGCGGTGATCTGCACATGGTCGATGTAGTGGTTGTTCCAGAACGACTCGAACAACCCATTGGAGAACCGGCTGACCAGAATGTTCTGCACCGTTTCTTTGCCCAAGTAGTGGTCAATACGGTAGATCTGCCGCTCGCCCATCACCTTCAGCAGGCAGGCGTTCAACGCCTCGGCACTGGCCAGGTCGGTGCCGAACGGCTTCTCCACCACGACCCGGCGAAAGCCGCCGGCAGACTCGTCGAGCAAGCCGGCCTCGCCAAGGCGCTGGGCCACTTCAGGGAAGAAACGCGGCGAGGTGGCCAGGTAAAAGATGGCGTTGCCGTGGCTGGTCTTGTCGATGCGCTTGCCCAGGGCCTGGTAAGTGGCCGGGTCGAGGAAATCGCCCGTCTGGTAGTCCAGGCGCTTGGCCAGCCGCGCCCAGAGTTTTTCGTCCAGGCACTGGGCGGCGCCTTCGCCGCCCTTGTCCCGCTCGGCCATGAACGCATGCAGGCGTGCGGCAAACTCCTCGGCCGTGGCAGGGTTGTGGTCAACGCCAACGATGCGCAGGTTGCGGTCGAGCAAACCGTCGCGGCTGAGGTTGTACAGCGCAGGCATGAGCAAGCGCTTGACCAGGTCGCCATTGGCGCCGAACAGAAACAGCGTGCAGGGGGGGGCGGCCGGAGTGCTCTTTTTAGTCATTCGTCTTTTTTCTCGACATGGCCACCGAAGCCCAGGCGCATGGCCGAGAGCACTTTGTCACCGTAGGTGCCCTGCTGCTGACGCGAGCGGAAACGGGCAAACAATGCGCTGGACAGGACCGGTACCGGCACTGCCTGCTCCACGGCGGCATCGATGGTCCAGCGGCCCTCGCCACTGTCGGATACCGAGCCACTGAACTGCGACAGTTGCGGGTCGGCCACCAGCGCGTCGGCGGTGAGGTCGAGCAGCCACGAGGTGACCACACTGCCCCGGCGCCATACCTCGGCGATTTCGGCCACATCGAGGTCGAAGCGCTGGTCTTCCGGCAGTTCGTTGCCGCCTTTGCTGCGCAGCAGGTCGAAGCCTTCGGCATAGGCCTGCATCAGGCCGTATTCGATGCCGTTGTGCACCATTTTCACGTAGTGGCCGGCGCCCGGTGGGCCAGCGTGGATATAACCATGCTCGGCGCGCTGGTGTTCGCCGCTGCGGCCATGGGTGCGCGGAATGTCGCCTACACCCGGTGCCAACGCCTTGAACAGCGGTTCCAGGCGCTCGAACACGTCCTTCTCGCCACCGATCATCATGCAGTAGCCGCGGTCCAGGCCCCATACCCCGCCAGAGGTACCTACGTCCAGGTAATGCAGGCCACGCTTGGCCAGCTCGGCGGCGCGGCGCATGTCGTCCTTGTAGAAGGTGTTGCCGCCGTCGATGATGGCATCGCCCGGCTCCAGCAGCTCGGCCAGTTGTGCGATGGTCTGCTCGGTCGGCTCGCCAGCCGGCAGCATCACCCATACCGCGCGTGGCGCTTTCAGTTTTTGCACCAGCGCGCCAAGGTCGTGTGCGCCCTGGGCGCCCTCGCCTTCAAGGCCGGTAACCGCCTCGCGGTTGCGGTCGTGCACCACGGTGCGGTGGCCAGCGCGCATCAGGCGCCTTGCGATATTGCCGCCCATGCGGCCCAGCCCGACGATTCCCAGTTGCATGAGCCGATGCTCCCCTTTCGAAATAGATGACAACAGTCCAGCTGTTCAGGTTAGTCCAGCATGCCGCCCGAGGGTTCAGCGACGAACGGCAAGACCACGATAAACAAAAAAGTTCCCAAGGCTTGTGAAAGAATTCAAAATGCGCCCGCCAGAAGCGTCTACGCTTTGAATTGTCACCAGCCAAAACCGCGAGGTGTGCTCATGGGTACCTTGATGCCTGCAACCCCAACCCAGACCCTCTATGTCTCCGTGCGCCGTGATGAGCTGCGTAAACTCAAAGACGAACGTGACCAACTGCGCCAACAGGTCGCCGAGCTGAACGTGTTGCTGGACCAGGCACGCATCGCTGCAAAAGCCATCGACCTCTGATCCCCCCCGCCCTCGGTGGGAGTCCTGCGCTCCCACGCTGCAGCCCTGCCCCGCGGTAAAAGTTGAATTGTGAAGGGTTCGCCTTCAAGGCGCGCGATTTCAGGCCTCGAAAAACTCGAACCCTCCACCAGCCACCCCATCCAGTACCATCGGCTATCAACGCCTCCACATCAGGTTCAGCGAACATGGCCTTCTCCAGCGACTCCCTGGCAATCTTCCTCGCAGTGCTGGATGCCGGCTCTTTCTCCGCCGCCGCCCGCAAGCTGGGGCGGGTGCCGTCCGCGGTTAGCATGGCAATCGCACAACTCGAGGCCGAACTGGACCTGCCGCTGTTCGACCGGGCAACGCGCAAGGCCCTGCCCACGAGCGCCGCCCTGGCCCTGGAGCCTCAAGCCAGGCAAGTGATCTGCCAGCTCAACCTGCTCGACGCCCAGGCCCTGCAATTGCACAAGGGCCTGGAGAAACGCCTGACCATCGCCATGGCGCCCGAACTGCAGACCGGGCGCTGGAGCCAGCCACTGGAAACCCTCGCCCAGGCGTTTCCCAGCCTGGAAGTGGAAGTGCGCTCGGCCACCCAGACCGAGGCCATTCGCCTGCTGCACGAAGGCAGCGTGCAACTGGCACTGGTGTTCGAGCGGCCAGGCATCGATGAGCGCGAGTCATTCCTCGAAGCCGGTAGCCAGCTGCTGGTTGCGGTGGCCTCGCCGCGCCATCCGGCCGGGCAGAACAGCGGCACGCCGCTGCCCGAAGAAGCCTTCGCCGAGCAACGGCAAATCATCGTGGCTTCGGGCAAGCCCACCGGCTCAGACCCGCGCATGGTGCTGTCGCGGCGCATCTGGCTGACCGACAGCTACCTGGCCACCCTGGATCTGGTGCAGTCCGGGCTGGGTTGGGCATACCTGCCACAACCCCTGGTGGAACCGCTGATTGCATCCGGCGCGCTGGCCGAAGTGCGCTTCGACAACATGGCCAGCCGCTTGCGCTTGTGGGTGGACATCATCTGGCTCAAGGCACGCCCCTTGGGCCTGGGCGCCCGCCGTTATCTGGACGTCATGCGCCAGTGCTTCGAGGCAGAGCCGCCCAGGGCCTGAACGGCGGTCGCCCAGCGCCGGGCAGGCCAAGGGGTGCCGGCGGCACGGTGCGGCCTGATTCAAAAAAAAGAAAATTCTTACAGCCCGCTAAGACTCCAGTAACTGCCCACTGAAGCGATTCCTCGCTAGATTCGCGCTCGCCATCCAGAAGAAAAGGAACTTCTCATGTCGAGCCAAGCCGCACGCGGCTACCAGCAGTCGGTGGATGACTTCGCGCACCGGCACCGCCACCCCGATGAAGCCTTTTACCTGCTGCTGGCCCCCTTCGCTGGCTGCCCGGGCGGGCACCCGCTGGACATCGCCATGCTAGCCGAGGCGCTGGGCAGTGACGCCGTAACGCGCATCGACAGCAGCGGCCTGGTGCAGGCCCCTGAACGCTGGCCTGCGCTGGTGCGGCTGGCCCGCCCCGGCCAGGCATGCGGCGCGCTGGCCGCATTGAGCGCAACATACGCCGCCCGAGAGGCTACGGCCACCTGGCACTACGTGTGTGCCTGGCTGCTCAGCGATCAACCCGCCGAAGCCATTGCCCGGCATATCAGCCAGCAGTGCCATGTGCTGCATCAGCCCGCCCCGCATGGCATCACGGCCTGGTACGAACCCGTGAGGCTGACGTTGCTGCGCGTCACCCTGAACAATGCTGGCGCAGTACTCGGGCCGATTCGTAGCTGGCTGCATCCCGATGGTTGCGGCAGTTGCACGGTGCTCGAACGGCCATCGCCGGCTGGCGAGCTGTGCATCACCCGGGAAGTCCGCGCAACCCAGAACGTCGCGCCACAGATCATTCAGTTGCTCAGTGCCTGGCATCGCCTGGCGACCGCGCAAACTGGCGCCACCCGTGGCCAATGCCCAGGCTCATCCGGCTTGCCGGCCAACGCGCCCGTCCATGTCATGAACCTGATGATCAGGGCCTTCAAGCAGGGCCTGCGCGACCGTGGCGATATCCAGTGCATGTGCCTGCACCTGCTCATGGTCCACCCCTTGCTGCTGCAGCACCCGACCATCCAGCGCGACGTGGCACAGGCGGTGGCTGGCCAGCAACGCCTGGCCGCCTGCTTCGCCCGCTACGGCGACAGTGCCTGGGCACGCATCGTTGCCGACCTGCCGCAGGCAGGAGGCTACTCATGAGCATCAGTGCAACCATCCATGCCGCCATGCAGGAAGAAATCCCCAACAGCCACGGCGGCTGCAACGCCTGCGGGCGTATTGGCCTGCCCATCCTGCTGCTGCGCGAGGCCTATGCCCCGCGCCCCGATGCCGGGCACCTGTTTCGCTGGGCCAGTGACAGCGAAATCACCTACCACCCGATGCACACCGACCAGCTCCGACTGTTGCGCCAGGGCTACGTTTACGTACTGCTCGACCAGGCCACCTGGCAGGCCTACGCAGTGGCGGCCGATGCCACCTTGCAGCGGTTTCCGGTATCGCAGATGCCGCTGGGGCCGCCCAGGCCATTGCCCAAATGGTGTGCCACCGCAGGCCATGACGTCATCGCCTCGTTCATCAATATCGACACGTCGCTGTACCGCACCGCTTGGGTTGCCTTCGCCAACGATCCGTGGCCGCGCACCGTGCTCGACCGCTACCGCAAAGGCATCGCCCAGTCAGACCCAGCCACCCTCGCCCGCTTCGTTGAAGTCGACCTGCACCGTGCACGCAACGACCCCGCCAGCCTCGGCATCGCCATGACCGACAGTTTCCGCTTCGGCATGGAGGGCGTGCTCGAGTTCTCCACCTTTTCATCGGCCCGGTTCACGAGTGCTCACGGCTTCTACAGCCGTTTGGGTCGGTGGTCCGAAACCCACAACTATCTGCGTACCGTCATTGCCCGGGAACAATTGCCAAACGGTGTGCTGGCGCTGACCTTGCCCGACCCCGTCGGCATGGTGGTGGAACTGAACGCCCAGCGCACAGGTTGGGTCCAGGCCATGCAGGCATGGCGCGCGCAGCCACAGCGGCACTTCGAGTACTTCACCTCCCAGGCGTTGCTGGGCATCCAGCAACTGCACGCGGCCACGGCAGCCGCAAAGGGCGCCGAGGCAGCTGAGCGTGAGGCACGCCAGGTCGAACAGTGGAACGACAGCCCCGTCGGCATCAAGGCGCACCTGCCGCCAGTGGATATCGCAAGGCAGACCCGCCGCAACACCGCCCGCAACCAGGAGCAGGCCCGGGACCGCTTGCAAGCGCGCTACGACGAAAGCGCCCGCGCGGCGTTCCAGGCTGGCTACGACCGTGAACTGAACCACTGGCAGTCGATGATCGACCAGGTTGGCCAGCTGTACGCGCTGCACTACGCCCAGCCGGCGTTTCACCAGATCGGTCGCTTCGACTACGACGCTGCCGACCCGGTCTCGGTCGAGTACTTCATCCAGATGATGGCCGACTGCCTGGCCGGGGGCCCTAGCGAACTGATGCCCGAGGAAGGTCAGCCGCTGGGTATGACGCAGCTCGTCTGGCAGCACCTGCTGGAAGACGAGCACAGCTTGTTGTACCAGGCGCTGATGGCCAGGAACCAGACGCTGCTGCAGCACGTGATCGGCGGCTTGGCAGGCGACGACTTCGGCAAGGTCTACGACATCATCAAAGCCATCGCTGGCACTCCCGAGGGCCAGTTGCTGATGGTCAAGCCGCTGCAGGATGCCATCGGTCAACTGCTGGCCGCGACCACCAGCGCAGGGAATACGCTCGCCCAGCACCTCAGCGAACGCAGCCGCACCCTGGTCGGCCATGTGCACCGGGCGGCTTTCGCGCTGTATGCCGGGCAGCACGTAACCCCGCTGCGCGTTTCATTGACTGTCGGCGAGTACCTGAGCGTGCTCGACGAGGCCCTGCAAATCCGTACCGATGCATTTCTGCAGCAGGTCGACCAGCAGTTCCGCGACCCCGTGGGGCGCAAGGTCCGCGCCATGGTGCTGAGCGGCGCAATCAATATCGCCGCGGTCGGTAACCGCAACCAGATGATCGACGTGGTGCTGTGGACCTTCGAGGGCGCCGAGCAATTACAGGCACGGTTGGTCCAGCTGAAAACGTCGACGGCCGAAGGTTTCGGCGCGCTGGTGCGCAATGTGGCGATCGGTGCAGCCTCGGTAAAGGCACAGGTGTCTGCCGGGCTGCAGATCAGTTCGATGGCGGCGCAAAGCGTGGCCAGCGATGCAATGCGTAGCCTGCGGGATGCGGCGACCGGTACGGGCAGCGTCGGCCTGCTGCTTGCGCTGGGCGGGCTGTGGTTTCAGCAGGACAGCCTGCGCAGAAATTACCGGGCGTTACAGCAGACCCATCAGCACAACCCCGAGGCGCAGGCGGCGGTCTGGTCTTCATCGCTGGGGGTGCTAGGTGCCAGTGTTGAGGCCGCAGGACTGGTTGTTGCGCAGGTATTCGCACGTACACAGCGCCCTGGGCAGATACTAACGGCGGGTTTGGGCATCAGTATTGCGCGGTACGGCGGCGGCATCGCGGCGATGGCTGGTGTTATGGATGCCGTGCAGTACTGGAATGCCGGCCTTCGAACTGGCCGTGAGGGTGATGAGTTAGCGAGCCTCTCATACAAGCACGCAGCCGCAGCATCAGTACTCTCTGCTGGCGCTGGCATTGTTAGCGCCGTATTGAAGACCTCTCTTCTCATCGCGCTAGGCACTGTTGTTTTACTTGGACTGGCGGCCTACGCACTGGCGATAAACGCCAAAGACCATGAGTCTTCATTGTTAGAGCTGTGGACACGACACAGTAAATGGGGAAAGCCAGAGGGCCATCGACGCTGGATCGAAGACAAAGACCTCGACAACGCTGTTAGCGCATTCAATGCAGCAGTCATTGGTCTACACGCTTACGTGTCGATCGAAACGAGATTTCATTCCTCCCACACCGCAAATACGCCATATTCAGCAGGAGGGATGCTTAATGACGGAAACGCTGTTGCGGCGGGCTTCTATCTAGACGTAGATCTCAGTCTGCCGAACCCGACCTCCGAATTGACGCAGTACGAATGGCATCTTGTAATAATCCCATCACGCGTTGGTCAACCATGTTGCATCGCCGCTTATAACTCTGATACTGGGAGAATCGAATACAACTCAAGAGCTTCAGAAGGTGTCCTCGCTGAGCCTGCGAGTCTCGATAAACACTTTATCTTCAAAGCCCTCGACAGAACCATTCGCATCACTGGCTCACTTCCCCTTTTGGACAATCATAATATAGAGGGGATAGAGTTGACTCTTGCCTATTGGCCCAACAGACACGATAAATCGAACCATGCAAAAGTGATAACACTCGAGAATAAAATTGATTCCACCTGGAGTATCTTCTAATGCCCCGGCCGCTACTGAATCCTCCTTGTGCTGGTTGGAAGGAAGACCTTCCCCTACCCGATGCTCCCTGCACAAGTATACCTGGCTTAGGTTACCAACCCCCAAACCACCAAGATTCAATCTACCTTGAAATAGCTAGAGCTATCAGCGGAGCCAGGGAATTAATGGCCATAATTTCACTGCCCGTTATTTTCTTCACTGCCTACTTACCCATTGAGACAATAAAAACTCTCGAACAATTTGACTTTGAGTTCCTAATTATTAGCATTTTTTCATTAGTCAGCGGAGTATGGGGATCCGTTTTTTTCATTCGAATCAGTCTATCTCCCCCCCGCGACGAACCCATTCGTTTCAACCGAAAACGAAAAAAAATCTATGCCTACAACTTCAAATATTGTTGGTGGAAGCCTTTCGGAACCTGGAAAGTCGAGACTGTCTGCTACGACTGGTCGCAAGTGCGCGCCGAGCGCTGGTTTCAGCGTGGCCTGCCGGGAAGCGGTGCGCCCAGTTTCAAATGTGGGGTGGTGCTGTCCATCGTCGCACCCGGAACGAACAACGTCATCGACCGGTTTCCCCTAAGTACCATGGGGGCGGATCAGCATGCATGGGCTTACATCTGCACTTACATGCAGCATGGCCCCAGCGCCTTACCCCCACCTGGGGAGCCGAAGGATCACAACGACGTACTCTGGTGTGAGTTCGCCTTGCGCCTGGCCCCTAAAGTGGAATGGCCAGCCGAAATGGACCTGGAGTCAAGAACAGCCCCTTGAAGTCACCCGATGCTCAATTCACCGGGCGAAGAACCTGTTCCACCCCAGGCAGCCGCGTGGTCGGCGCTGCGTGGTCCAGCCGCAACCAGCGCGACTTTCCGCTAGGCAACAGGCGCCACCAGCCTGTAACCGACCCCCGCTTCGGTGATGATGAAGCGTGGCGCCGTGGGGTCATCGCCTAGTTTCTGGCGCAGGTGCCCGACCACGATGCGCAGGTAATGGGTATCCTCCACATGGCTGGGCCCCCAGATATCCTTGAGCAGTTGCTGCTGGGTCATCACTCGCCCCGGGTGCCCGGCCAATAACGCCAGCAGCGCGTACTCCTTGCGTGTCAGCGCCACCTCCACGCCCTCCAGGGTTACCCGGCGAAAGGCGAAGTCCACCGTCAACGGCCCGAAGCTGGCCTTCACTTCCGAGCCCCCGGCTTGCGGCACCTGGCGCAATAACGCACGGACCCGGGCGAGAAATTCCTGGATACCGAACGGTTTGGTCACATAGTCGTTGGCCCCACCATCCAGCGCATCGACCTTCTGCAGCTCACTGGCACGCACTGACAGCACCAACACCGGGACCGAGCTCCATTCCCGCAGCTCCCGCAACACCTGCTGGCCGTCCATGTCAGGCAGGCCCAGGTCCAGCACGACCAGGTCCGGCTTGCCCAAGGCCGCCTGGGCCAAGCCTTCGGCACCGGTAGCCGCCTCAAGCACCTTGTAGCCTTGCGAGGCCAGGCTGATACGCAGGAATTTGCGGATCTGCGGTTCATCGTCGATAACCAACAGGGTGGCGGGCTGGCTCATGGGCTTTCACTTTCGGCTGCAGGTTGCGGGGGCAGCGGCAAGCATAAAGTGATGCCGGTGCCCTGGCCATCAATGCCTTCGCCCACCAGGATCTGCCCGCCATGGGCACCGATCATGCCCTGGCAGATGGCCAGGCCCAGGCCAGTCCCCTGCCCGCCGCGATCGCCACGGGCGGCGGTGTAGAACATGTCGAAGATCTTTTCGCGCTCCCCCACGGGAATGCCCGGCCCCTGGTCGCTCACGGTCAGGCACAGCCGCTCGTCCTGCACCGCCACCCGCAGTTCCAGCCGACCATTGGCCGGCGAGAAGCGCGCAGCGTTCTCCAGCACATTGACCAATGCCTGCTCGATCAATGCCGCATGCACGAACAGCAGCGGCAGATCGCCGGGCACGTCGGTGTGCACGCGAAGCGGCGCCAACACCACGCGCAGGCGGTTGAGCGCACTGCCAACGATATCGGCTGGCGCCACCCAGTCGCGGGCCAGCTTGAGGCCACCGTGCCCCAGGCGTGTCATGTCCAACAGGTTCTGGATGTAGCGGTCCAGGCGCTCGGCCTCGTCGCGGGTGCCCTCCAACAGCTCGCGGCGGTCGTCGAGCGGAATCGCTTCGCCCAGCGCCAGCAAGCTGTCGATGCTGCCGCGCATGGCCGTCAATGGGGTGCGCAGGTCGTGGGACACCGAAGCCAGCAAGGCACTGCGCAGCTGCTCGGTCTCGCCGTGCAAGCGCGCGGCTTCGAGTTGTTCGGCAAGGCGGGCTCGGGCCAGGGCCTGGGCCAGCGGCTGGCCAAGGGCGATTAGCAGGCGCCGACGCGGGTCGCTCAGCGGCTGGTCTGAGCGTGGGCGCACGCCCAACAGCGCCAGCGGTTGATCATCCACCGCCAGTGGCCACCACCACCAGCGCCCCTCCGGCAGGGTGTCGCTGCCGTGCCCGGCGGCCTGCCCGTGTTGCCAGGCCCAATCGGCGGCGGCCCGCTCGGTGGCGCTGAAGCCCTGGTGCTCGCCGCTGGCCACCTGCAGCTGGCCATCGGCTGTGCGCTGCAGCAGGCACACTTGCAGGTCGCGCCAGCCGCCCAGGTGCTGCCCGGCGGCGTTGAACACGGCCTGGCGGTCAGTGGCCACCGTCAGCCTGCGCGACAGGTCGAGCAATTGGCTGGTCTGCGCCTGGGTTTCGCGCAGCGCCTGCAACTGGCGGCGCTGGCGGGCGGCCAGGTTGCCGGTAAGGGCGGCCATCAGCAGGAAGAACACCAGCGTCAGCACATCTTCTTCGCGCTGGATGCTGAACGAGAAATTGGGCGGAATGAACAGAAAGTCATACGCCAGGAACGACAGTGCCGCGCAGGCCAGGGCCGGCCCCAGGCTGCTGCGTACCGCCACCAGCAGCACCGCGGCCAGAAACACCAGCGAGATGTTCGGCAGTGCCAGCACGCTCGACACGGCCCAAGCCAGGCCTGCAGCCATCCCGGTGGCCAGCAACGCCAGCAGGTAGTGCCGCCAGACCCACACCCGGCGCACCGCCGAACGCGGCGCCGAGGGCTGTACATCGCGGTCCAGCACGTTGATTTCCAGCCCATGGCTTTCACGCAACAGCCGGGCAGCCACCCCTGCACCGAACCAGCGCCGGTGCACACGGTCGCGCGACTGGCCGACCAGTACCAGGCTGGCGCGCCGCTCGGCCGCATGCTGGATCAGCGTGCGCGCCACTTCACCGGCACGCAGCAACACCACTTCGCCTCCCAGGCGCTCGGCCAGTTGCTGGGCCGCCTGCAGGCGCTGGCGGGCTGCCTCGTCACGCAAACGGCCGTTGTCCACGTGCACCAGGCTCCACGGCAAGTGGCGGCGCTGGGCCACGCGGCTGGCGTGACGCACCAGGCGCTCGGCCTGGTCATCGCCATCCACACCGACCAGCAGCCGGCCGCGCAACGCGGGGGCTGCCTGCCCGCGCTGGCGGTAGCCATGGGCCAGGTCGGCATCGACCTGGGCGGCGGCCGTCTGCATGGCCAGTTCGCGCAGAGCGGTGAGGTTGGTTTGCGAGAAAAACGCATCAATGGCGGCCCGCGCCTGCTCGGGCACGTACACCTTGCCTTCACGCAAGCGCTCCAGCAGCTCACGCGGTGGCAGGTCGATCAGCACCAGCTCGAAGGCTTCCTGCAGCACCCAGTCAGGCAAGGTTTCGCGCACGTGCACGCCGGTGATGTCGCGCACCTTGTCGTTGAGGCTTTCCAGGTGCTGCACATTGACCGTGGTGTACACGTCGATGCCCGCGGCCAGCAGCTCCTGCACGTCCTGCCAGCGCTTGGCGTGGCGGCTGCCGGGGGCGTTGGTGTGCGCCAGCTCATCGACCAGTGCCAAGGCTGGCGCACACCCGAGCAGGCCGTCGAGGTCCATTTCCTCAAGGGTGACCCCCCGATACTGGCTGCGCAGCATGGGCTGCTGCAACAAGCCGGCAAGCAGCGCCTCGGTTTCGCCACGGCCGTGGGTTTCGACCACCCCGGCCACTACCTGCACGCCCTGGCGTTGCTGGGCATGCGCGGCTTGCAGCATGGCGAAGGTCTTGCCCACCCCCGGCGCAGCACCGAGGAACACCTTCAGCCGGCCACGGCCGGTGCGCGGCAGCGTAGCCAACAACGCGTCTGCACGCGCGGAATCACTCATGTTTCATCCTTTGCTCTTGCTGGCGAGTTTTTCCAGGGCCCGGTTCAACGCCAGCACATTGACCACCGGCGGGCCGATCAATGGCCTGAGGGTGGCCTCTTCTTGCAAGGCTTGCAAGCGCGCCACGGGCAACTGCCGCGCCGCTGCGACCCGGGGAATCTGGTAGGCCACCGCCGCCGGTGGCAGGTGCGGGTCCAGGCCGCTGCCCGAGGTGGTCAGCAGCGCCTGCGGTACCGGCCCTTGCTGGGCCTGGTAAAGCAGCGCCGCATCGCCCTGGACCCGCTCCACCAGCGCCGGGTTGCTCGGCGCAAGGTTGCTGGCGCTGCTGGCCACGGTGGCGTACGCGCCTGCCGAAGGCCGTGAATGGAACCAGCCATCGCCCTGGAAGTTCTGGGCAATCAGGGCCGAACCCCGCACCTGGCCCTGGTCATCGCGCACCAGGCTGCCGTTGGCCTGTACCGGGAAAGCCACCTGGGCGACCCCGGTCACCACCAGGGGGTATAGCGCGCCAGTGATCAAGGTCATCGTCAAGGCCAGGCTCAAGGCAGGGCGTAGATAAGCGTTCATGGTGGCCTCCTCAGACCAGGTGCAGGGCGTTGAGCAACAGATCGATCAGCTTGATGCCGGCAAACGGCACCACGATGCCGCCCAGCCCGTAGATCAACAGGTTGCGCCGCAACAAGTGGGCAGCGCTGGCCGCCTGGACCCGCACACCCCGTAGCGCCAAAGGAATCAGCACGACGATGATCAGGGCATTGAACACGATGGCCGAAAGGATCGCGCTTTGCGGGCTGGCCAGGTGCATCAGGTTGAGCACCCCTAACTGCGGGTAGATGGCAGCGAACAGCGCCGGCAGGATGGCGAAGTACTTGGCCACGTCATTGGCGATGGAAAAGGTGGTCAGCGCCCCCCGGGTCACCAGCAACTGCTTGCCGACCTGCACCACGTCCAGCAGCTTGGTCGGGTCGCTGTCCAGGTCGACCATGTTGGCCGCCTCGCGCGCCGCCTGGGTGCCGTCATTCATGGCCATGCCTACGTCGGCCTGGGCCAGCGCCGGGGCGTCGTTGGCACCGTCGCCGCACATGGCCACCAGGCGGCCGTCGTTCTGCTCCTGGCGAATGCGCGCCAGCTTTTTCTCCGGCGTGGCCTCGGCCAGCACATCATCCACCCCGGCCTCCGCTGCGATGGCAGCAGCCGTCAACGGGTTGTCACCGGTCACCATCACGGTGCGGATACCCAGCTTGCGCAATTCGGCGAAGCGTTCGCGGATGCCAGGCTTGACCACGTCCTTGAGGTGGATCACCCCAAGCAGGCGCTTGTCCAGGCACACCAGCAAGGGCGTGCCACCGCTCTGGGCGATGCGTTCAACCTCACGGGCCAGCGCTGGCGGCATGTCCAGGCGCTGCATGCCGACGAATGCCAGCACCGCATCGACGGCCCCCTTGCGGTAGCGGCGCTGCTGGAAGTCGATGCCCGACAGGCGCGTTTCGGCACTGAATGCCACGGCTTCGTAGTGCCCGGCAGGGGGCTCGACAACGTCATACAACTGACGCAGGTACTCGACGATCGACTTGCCTTCTGCGGTGTCGTCGGCCAGCGAGGCCAGCAGGGCGCCCTCCCCCAGTTCCCGCGCGGTTACCCCCGGTGCAGCGTGCAGCGCGCTGCAACGGCGGTTGCCGAAGGTAATGGTGCCGGTCTTGTCGAGCATCAGGGTATGCACGTCCCCGGCCGCTTCCACGGCACGGCCCGAGCGGGCGATCACGTTCAACCGTACCAGCCGGTCCATACCGGCAATGCCGATGGCCGACAACAGGCCACCGATGGTGGTGGGGATCAACGTCACCAGCAAGGCAGCGAGAAAGATCAGCGGCAGGCTGCCGCCGACGAAGTGGGCGAATGGCTGCAAGGTCACCACCACGATCAGGAAGATCAGCGTCAGCCCGATCAGCAGGATGTCGAGGGCGACTTCATTGGGGGTTTTCTGCCGCTTGGCACCTTCGACCAGGGCAATCATGCGGTCCAGGGTGGACTCGCCCGGGTTGCTGGTGATGCGGATCAGCAGCCAGTCGGAAACCAGCCGGGTGTTACCGGTGACGGCCGAGCGGTCGCCACCGGATTCACGAATGACCGGCGCCGACTCACCCGTGATCGCTGCCTCGTTGACCGCTGCGATCCCTTCGAGCACCTCACCATCGGCGGGGATCATTTCACCGGCCACCACACGCACCACATCGTCTTTGCGCAAGGCGCCGGCAGCTACCGTTTCATAGTGGCCGTCACGCTGACGGCGCTGGGCGGTCAAGCCTTGGCTGCCAGCCTTGAGGCTGTCGGCGCGGGCTTTACCGCGCCCTTCGGCAAGGGCTTCGGCAAAGTTGGCGAACAACACGGTGAACCACAGCCACAGGGCAATCTGCACGGCCACGCCGCGGCTGACGCCACTGCCAGGGGCAAAACACAGTACCGTGGTCAGCAGCGCCGTCACCGCCACCACCAGCATGACCGGCGAGCGCTGCAACTGGCGTGGGTCGAGCTTGACCAAGGCCTGTACCAGCGCGGGGCGCCACAGCGCCGCAAACCGGGTCTGGTCTTTGGCACTGTGCCGGGCTTTCATTTCAGGAATGGGCATATTCATGGTCGATCCTCAAAAACCCAGGCTCAAATGTTCGGCGATCGGCCCAAGGGCCAAGGTCGGCAAAAATGTCAGGCCACCGACCAGCAGGATGGTCACCAGCAGCAGGCCGGTGAACAGCGGGCCGTGGGTGGGGAAGCTGTTGACTCCAAGGGGCGCGGTCTTCTTGGCCGCCAGGCTGCCGGCCAAGGCCAGTACCGGCAGGATGTAGCCGAAGCGGCCGATCAGCATGGCCAGGCCGATCATCAGGTTGTGGTACACCGTGTTGGCACCGAACCCTGCGAACGCCGAGCCGTTGTTGGCGGCACCCGAGGTGTAGGCGTACAGCAGCTGGCTGAAACCATGCGCCCCCGGGTTGCTGACCGCCCCTGCCGGGCCCGGCAGGCTGGCAGCGATGGCGCCAAGCACCAGCACACCCAGCGGCATCACCAGCAGCGTGGCCACCAGCAACTGCACCTCACGTGCCTGCAGCTTCTTGCCCAGGTACTCCGGCGTGCGACCGATCATCAGCCCGGCCAGGAACACGGCGATCAACACGAACAGCAACATGCCGTACAGCCCCGCGCCGACGCCGCCAAAAATCACCTCACCGACCATCATGTTGACCATCGCCACCATGCCAGTCAGCGGGTTGAGGCTGTCGTGCATGGCATTGACCGAGCCATTGGATGCGGCAGTGGTGGTCACGGTCCACAGCACCGAAGCGGTAGTCCCGAAGCGGCTTTCCTTGCCTTCCATGGGGCCGCTCTGCTGGACCTGTTCGCCTGTGAGCGCCGGGTTGGGCTGGTGCTCGGCCCACAGCGCCGTGCTGCCGCCAATCAGGAACAATGCGAGCATGCAGGCAAGGATGGCGCGGCTCTGGCGCAGGTCCTTGACGTAGTGGCCGAAGGTGAACACCAGGGCCGCCGGAATGAGGATGATCGATGCCACCTCGAACAGGTTGCTCCAGGCCGTGGGGTTCTCGAACGGGTGCGCCGAGTTCACGCCGAAAAAACCGCCGCCGTTGGTGCCCAGCTGCTTGATGGCGATCTGGCTGGCGGCCGGGCCCAACGGGATGCTCTGGTCGGCACCTTGCAGGGTCAACGCGTGGGCATAGTCGGCAAAGGTCTGCGGCACGCCCTGCCATACCAGCAGCAGCGCCAGCAACAGGCACAGCGGCAGCAAGCCGTAAAGGGTGGCGCGGGTCATGTCGGCCCAGAAGTTGCCCAGCGTTGCGCTGCTACGCCGGGCAATACCGCGGCACAGCGCGACCAGCACGGCCAGGCCCGTGGCGGCGCTGACGAAGTTCTGCACCGTCAGGCCAAGCATCTGGCTCAGGTAGCTGACCGACGCCTCGCCGCTGTAAGCCTGCCAGTTGGTATTGGTGACGAAGCTGACGGCGGTATTGAATGCCAGCGACCATTCCTGGCCAGGCAGGTGCTGCGGGTTGAGGGGCAGGTAGCCCTGCAACAGCAATACCGTGAACAAAAGCAGGAAGCCGGCCAGGTTGAAGCTCAGCAACGCCAGGGTGTACTGGCGCCAGTTCTGCTCTTGGCGGGCATCCACCCCTGCCAGCCGATAGCAATCCTGCTCGACCGGGCCGAGTACCGGTGACAGCCAGGTACGCTGGCCTTCCATGACCTTGAAATAGAAACGCCCTAGCCAGGGTGCCGGCAGTAGCACCAGGGCGAAGAATGCCAGGAGCAAGGCGTAGTCGTAACTGTGCATGGCCGCTCCTTAGCCGCGATCGGCGCGCAAAAGCGCCACCAGCAGATAAAACGCCAAGGCCACTGCCAGTAGCAGTGACAGCCCGTCGAGCATGTTCATGTGTGGTTCTCCCCGAGATGCGGCTTGGGCCGCTTTGGGGAATTGTCCGAGGAAGGGGTGTAAAGGAACGAGATGGAGGGGCAGCGAGGGGTATAAAGAATGCGTAAAGATCAGGGTGTCGAGGCCGCGGCGCGGCCCGCTTCGCGCACGCCTGCGCGAAGCGGGCCCGTACAGGCTAGTGCTGGGGCGGTTGCTCTACAGCGTTACGACTCCAGTCCAGCAACAGGCTGTAGCCGACCGCCAGCAAGGTAGGCCCGATGAACAGGCCAATGAAGCCGAACGCCAGCAGGCCGCCGAACACGCCCAGCAAGACGATCACCAGCGGCAGGTTGCCGCCCCGGCTGATCAGGTAGGGCTTGAGCACGTTGTCCACGCCACTGATGACGAACGTGCCCCAAATACCGAGGAACACCGCCATGCCGTACTCGCCCTTCCACACCAGCCAGGCGGTGGCCGGGATCCAGGCCAGTGGCGGCCCCATGGGAATCAGGCTGAGCATGAAGGTCACCAGGCCGAGCACAATGGCCCCCGGCACGCCGGCGATCAGAAAACCGATCAACGCCAACAGCGCTTGCGCCGCGGCGGTACCAATCACCCCGTTGACCACCCGCTGCACGGTGGCGGCCACCAGCTCCAGGTAGTACGCGGCACGGTCGCCCACCAAGCGGTGCAGCAGGCGCAGCACGAACGCCGACAAACGCGGCCCGTCACGGTAGAAAAAGAACACGAACACCAGGCTGAGTGTGAGTTCCAGCACGCCGCTGCCGATTTGCGCGCTGCGCGCCAGCAACCAGTTGCCAACCTGCCCCAGGTGCGGTTTGACCGAGGCCAGCAAGGCTGCCCCCTGCTGGTCCAGCGACTGCCACCAGCTGACCAGGCGCTCGCCCACGAACGGCAGGCCCCCCAGCCAGGCCGGGGCATCTGGCAGGCCGTCGACCTGCACGTCACGGACGAACGCGGTGGCATCACGGATGTGGTCGGCCAGGTTGAAACCCAGCCACACCAGCGGTAGCGCCACGATCAGGATCCAGGCCATGGTCAGCAGGCTGGCCGCCAGGGTCTCGCGCCCCCCCAGTACCCGTGTGAGCAGGCGCATCAACGGCCAGCTGGCAAAGGCCAGGATAGCGCCCCACAGTAATGCCGATATGAACGGCGCCATCACCCAAAGGCCGGCCCCCAGCAACGCCAGCAACAGAATCTGGACCAGCAGGCGATCATTGTTGACCATCGCAGCACCCGCTCAACGAATCAGTTCAATGTGCAAGCCAGTGGTAGGCGCAGTGCCCACTTCAAGGCGACCGTTGCGCACCCCGGCCTTGATCAGCGCCTCGCGCCAGGCTTCGGCCTGAACGCCGCTGAGGCTGGCACGCAGGGTACTGTCGAGGTTCAGGCTGCGTGCCAGCAGGTTGGCCCAGGCAGGCTGGGGTGCCGCCAGGTCCGGGTAGTCGAGCTTGCCGGTATCGCGCATTTCACGCAGCACCGTGGCCGCCGTGGGCAGCAAGTCGCCCAACGGGCTGTCGGCGACGAACTCTTCCACATGCAAATACGCACGGCGGTTGCCGCGGGTAACGCTGTACAACGCAACCAGGGTGTCGGCCTGTTCTGCCGAACGGCGCAGCAGAATGAACGCCTGTTGTTCGTCCCCCCCGTTGAGGCGGGCATTGGCAAACACCTCGTTGGCCCACAGGCTGGCCTCGCCGCAATCGCGGCCCTGGCACCAGAACAGCGGGTAACCACCGTCGCGCTGCAGCGCCTCGCGGGCGCTGGTGAAGGCTTCGCGGGCGGTGCGTTCAACCGGCAGCTCGTAGGTGACCGAGCTGACCTGGCCACGGCTTTCGATCTTGTCGTCAACCCGCAGGCGGCCGCTGATCTTGCGCAATGGGCCCAGCGGGTAGACGCGCTCCTGCTCCACGGCCGGGCGCTGGTCGACCACGTTGGCGTCTGCAGGCACCGGCAGGCTGCCAGCCCACAGCAGCGGGCTGGCCAATGCCAGGCAGGCAGCTGCAACGGTGCGGATGGACAGGGGCGCGCTCATCGGCGACCCAGGCGGCGCCGTGCGCCGAGGTGAAGCTCCAGGTTGTCTGGCAATTGCATGGTTGTCTCCCTTTCAACCCGCCAAGCCTCGACACTTGTCCGGTGCAAGTCAAGCAAAGCCAAAGAAGCGATTGAAACAGTCTGCGACAAGGGCCGCGCCCTGCTCATCGTTCAAGTGCAGGTGGTGGCCACCCGGCAGTGTCATTTGCTCAAAGGGTAGCTGCTCCAGCAATGCGGTATGGCGCACCAGCATCCCGTCGGCGGCAATCACCAGTTGCGCCGGGCAATTCACCCGGCGCACGTAGGCCATGGCCTGGGCGTCGCTCAGGCGCAACGGCGAAGGCAGGGTCAGGCGGCTGTCGCTGCGCCAGCTGTAGCCCCCGGGCACAGGCATCAGCCCGCGCTGCGCCAGCAGTTCGGCCGCTTCCCGGCTTACCGCGACCATGCCCTTCATGCGCGCCTGCACACCTTGCTCGAGGGTGGTGTACACCGATTTGCGCTTGCCATCCAGGCGCAGCTGCGCCAGCAACGCCATGCCCAGGCGCTCACCGGCATCCTGCTCGGCGCCGGTGGGTGGGATAACGCCGTCGATCAAGGCCAGGTGGCTGACCCGCTCCGGCAACGCACCGGCCACTTGCACCGCAATGATGGCGCCGAGCGAATGGCCCAGCAGGGCGAAACGCTGCCAGCCCAGTTGCTCGGCCACCCGCAGTACATCGTGGGCGTAGTCGGCCAGGGCATAGCTGGCCCCTGGCGGGCGGTGCTCCGAATAGCCATGCCCGGCCAGGTCCAGGGCAACGATGCGCAAGCCGCGCAACAGCGGCGCCAGGCGGGCGAAGCTGTTGGCGTTGTCCAGCCAGCCATGCAGGGCGATCACCGGCAGACCGTCCACAGGCCCGAACAGGTGTGCGGCCAGTTCGATGTGGCCCAAACTCAGGCGAACTTCCTCGACCTGCGCGCTCATGCCTGGCCCCAGCGGTCGAACAGGCCCTTGAGCAGGCTGGCGGTATCGGCAGGCCGCTCCAACGGGAACATATGCCCCCCTGGCACACTGTGATACTCCCCTTGCGGCATGCCACGCACCGCCAGGGCATGGTGGCGCCGGATGACCTTGCTGCGGTCACCGCGCACCATGGCCAGCGGCACCTGCAACTGTCGCGCCGGGGCGGGGCTGGTATGCGGAATACTGCGGTAGATGCTGATCTCGGTGGCCGGGTCGAAGCGCAGTTGCAGGCCCTGCTCCATCGCCTGCAGGCCATGCTCTAAGTAAGCGTCCAGGCAGTCGGGGTCGAACTGGCGAAACAGGGACTTGCCGGCGAAGTACTCACGGGCACTGTCGCGGTCCGTGAAAAGCTGACGGCGCCCCAAGGTGCGCCCGGCCGGGGTAATGCGGTCGATGAAGCCGAAGCGCTTGGCGGTGCGCAGCAGCCATTGGTCTGCACGGGTCAGCACCGGCGAGTCGAGCATGACCACCCCACGGTAGTACTCGGGGCAGCGCAACGCCGCGTGCAGGTGTAAAACCCCACCCAGCGAATGGCCTACGCCCCACACCGGCTGCTCCTGCTGCGCCAGGTGGTGCAGCAATTCATCGACCAGGCTCTGCCAATTGTCATCCACCGGAAAGCGCGGGTCATGGCCGTGCTGAGCCAGGTGCCGGACCTGATAGTCCGGCGCCAACGCGGCGAACAGCTTGCCGTAGGTGGCCGAGGGAAAACCGTTGGCATGGGCGAAAAAGATCTGCTGCGACATGGCGCCTGATCCGGACGGGAATGATGGCCCATTGTCGGCATGGCGAGCCGGTTCGGCAATGCCCGGAAAGGTCATCGGCGGCGGCTATCAGGCCATCAAGCGTGGTCGAAACTCTCCAGTGAACGGCGAAGGCAGGCCTGCATGTAGGCCAGTTGGCTTTGCAGCGCCTCACGGGCCAGGCGCTGGTCCTGGTGATCCAGCTGCAGCCGGCGCAGGGCCAGGCAGCTGGACTGCAGCAGATGGGATACCCGCAGGCAGGCATCCTGCAGGGTCTGCAGGTCGTGCTCGCTCTGTTGCCGGGCGATCGGCCCCGGCACTCTATAACCCTCGACCTTGCGCATCAGCTGGTAGAATTTGGCGTCGGCAGCCTCGCGCAGCAGGCTGTACTGGGCGAAGTCCAGCGAAACGCCTTGGTCAATTTGGTCTATGGTGGGTTGCAGGTCCAGGGAGCACAGCAGCTCCCACATCGCACCGCTCATGCATCGCTCCCTGAATGCTGGTTTTCGGGCAACGCTATCAAGCAGTCGATGCGAGGGACAACTGGCAAAAATGTCAGTTGCCATCTCGGTGTATGGGGGCCCCAGGCCCTCGCAAGCTCAGGCAGGGGCGTTGAGCGCCTTCAGGGTCATCAGCCCGGCCAGGGGCCACTCCCCTTCCAGCTGGGCCAGGCTGGCCGTGCTCATGGCCGCTGGCTGTTGCAGGTGGCCATGCTGCAACAGCCCGACCAGGTTGCCCACCAGCGGCTGATGGCTGACCAGCAGCACATGCTCCAGCCCCAGCCGCTCGATTTCGCCGATGACCTGCTGCACATCGGCCTCTGGTGTGAGCCAAGGCACGGTGCGCAGTGGCTCGGCAAACCCCAGGGTCTCGTGCACCAGCGCCGCAGTCTGCTGGGCCCGCACATAAGGGCTGGCGATGATCGCCTGCAATGGCTGCCCCAGCAGATGGGCAGCGCTGCGCACTACCTGCTCGCGACCATGCGCAGTCAAGCGCCGTTCGGTATCGGTGTTGGCCCGCAGTTCGGCCTCACCGTGGCGCAGTACCCACAGTTTCACAGCTTGGGCTCCTCGTCCCGCACAGGGTGCGGGGCCGGGGCTACGGCGTGCGGCGCCTCGCCTTCCGGCGCACGCGCTGCTGGCCAATCGGCGAACGGCCAGGGTTTCTGGTCGGTATGGAAGGTGCCGAAACGGCCGATCTGCGCCAGGTACTGGCTCAGGCTGTCGCCGAAATTCATCAGGCTGGCGCTGGGTGCGCCATACACCAGGCGGTAGACCAGTTGCACCAGCACCAGGCCGCCCAACAGCAATTCAGCCAGTTGCCAAACCACCAGGAACACCAGCATCCACAGCACCCGCAGGATGATCGACTCGCGTTGGGCGCGCTCCGGGGTATCGTTCATGTACCGCTCCTTGCTCTGTTCGGCTCAGTTGAAGCCGCTGATGGAAATGAAATCGACGTCGGTCTTGGGCTCGGCACGCATCAGGTGCTCGATGACCTGGTTCAGCGTGCGGCCCTCGAACAGAATGGCATGCAGGCCCGCCACCAGCGGCATGTACACCTGCACCTCCTGGGCCTTGGCCTTGAGCACCTTGAGCGTGTTGACGCCTTCGGCCACTTCGCCCAGGCGGGTAACGGCCTCCTCCAGGCTCTGGCCCTGCCCCAGTGCGAAACCCACCTGGTAGTTGCGGCTTTTGGGGGACGAACAGGTGACGATCAGGTCACCGACCCCGGCCAGGCCCAGGAAGGTCATGGGGTTGGCGCCCAGGCTGACGGCAAAGCGGGTCATTTCGGCCAGGGCACGGGTAATCAGCATGCTCTTGGTGTTTTCGCCCATGCCCAAGGCCACGGCCATGCCGGCGATGATCGCATAAACGTTCTTCAGCGCCCCGCCCAGCTCCACGCCAAATCGGTCGGCACTGGCATAAACGCGGAAGGTACGCCCGTGCAACACCGTTTGCACCTGCTGGCACAGCGCTTCGTGTTCGCTGGCCACTACCGTGGCAGTCAACGCGTGCTCGGCAATTTCGCGGGCCAGGTTGGGCCCGGACAACACGCCGATGCGTGCCTGGGGGGCGATCTCTTCGAGGATCTGGCTCATCAGCTTGAAGCTCTGCGCCTCGATGCCCTTGGTCAGGCTGACCAGGCCCTTGCCGCGCAACAGCTCGGCATGCGGCGCCAGCACGCTGCGCAATGCGCTGGATGGCAGGGCCACGAACACCAGCTCGCTGGCTTGCAAGGTGGCCAGCAGGTCATTGATCGGTTCCACCCCGTCGTGCAGGCGAATGCCCTTGAGGTAGCGCGGGTTTTCACGATTGACACGCATGGCCTCGGCCTGGGCCGGGTCGCGCATCCATTGGCGCACCGGCACACCGTTTTCCGCCAGCAGGTTCGCCACGGCGGTGCCGAAGCTGCCGCCGCCCAGAACTGCAACAGGTTGCTGTTCAGTCATATTCAATCCGTTAAAGCCATAAATTAAGTGGCGACCGGCGCATTATAAAGCCAAGCTGCAAGCTTCGAGCTACCGGCAGCGAGAAAAGCCTGGCACGGTGTGCTGGCAGCCAGAAGCTTGAGGCGGGTCACTGGCAATTGCGCCAAGGTCGGTTACCATGCCTGTTTCCATCCTGAGACAAGGCTGCTCTGTGTTCCCTGGCACGCCCCCTTTCCCGCGTCTGCTCATATTGACCGCCCTGCTCGGTAGCCCGGCCGTGGCCGAGGATCTGTTCATCGACAACACCGACCTGCCCCAGGTTCTGACCGCCACGCGCCTGAAACAGTCGCCGGCAGCGGTACCGGGCAGCATGACCGTCATCGACAGCGAACTGATCCGCGCCAGCGGTGCCCGTGACATCCCCGAGCTGCTGCGCCTGGTACCGGGCATGATGATCGGCTACGGCGCCGGCAACCAGCCCACGGTCAACTACCATGGCAGCAACGCCAGCGACGCGCGGCGCATGCAGGTGCTGATCGATGGCCGCTCGGTGTACCGCGCCGGCCTGGCCACGGTGGACTGGAGCGACATTCCACTGGCCATGGAGGATATCGAGCGTATCGAGGTGTTCCGTGGCCCGAACACGGTCAGCTATGGCGCCAACGCGCTGATGGCCGTGGTCAACATCCTGACCCGCAACCCGGCCGACAGCCATGGCACGCGGATGAAACTGACCCGCGGCCAGGATGGCATCAACGACTATTACCTCAGCCACGGCTTCGGCTGGGATGGCGGCGACATGCGCCTGTCGGTATCGGGCCAGCGCGACGACGGCTTCGACGAGAACCAGTTCGGCCAGGACTACCGCGACAGCCGCCGTTTGAACCGCTTCAACCTCAGCGCCAGTCACACCCTGGCCATCGACCAGACCCTGGAATGGCAACTTGCGGCCAAAGAAGGCAGCAATCAACGGCCCTACACCTACCAGCCGGTTTTCCAGCAGTACGAAGCCGGCAACAACGCCGACGTCAACGCCAAGGACTACGCCGGCTCGCTGCGCTGGACCAAGGAATTCAGCGCTGAACACAGCCTTTATGTTCAGGGCTCGGCTCAACATTTTGACCGCCAGCAAGTGTGGCGCGCCTGTGATGCGGTGCAGTCGTTCAGCCCCGAGCTGACCCAGCTCTGGCAACTGAACCCGAACTTTGCCGAAAGCGTGGCGCGCGGCATTGCCACAGGTGCCCCCCTGGCCACGAACGACCCGGCCCTGCAAGGGCTTTTGCAGAAAGTGCAGGAGCAATGGCAGAACGGCGGCAAGCAACAGGTATGCGGCGATGTTGACCAGAGTACCCGCGAAACCCGCTACGACCTGGAAATCCAGGACACCCTGAGCCTGACCGACAGCCTGCGCCTGCTCAGCGGCATGAACTACCGCTATGACCGGGCCGATTCGCAGACCTACTTCAACGGCAGCGTCGACGACCAGACCTGGCGCCTGTTCGGGCAACTGGAATGGCGCGCCGACGAGCACTGGATCCTGCAGGGCGGCGCCATGTTCGAGGACTCGCAGCTGTCCGGCAACTCGCTGACCCCGCGTGTGGCGGTCAACTACCTGATCACCCCGCGCCATGGCCTGCGTGCGGTGTATTCCGAGGCCGTGCGCTCGCCCGACATGTTCGAGAACAACGTCAACTGGAGCTACACGGTCAAGAACCTCACGCCCAATGCATTCGGCCTGCAAAACGGCGAATACTTCGTCAAGACCCGCGGCCCCGGCGACCTCGAGCAAGAGCGCATGCGCTCGCGCGAACTGGGCTACAACGGCTATTTCAGCGACATTGACCTGAGCATGGACGTGAAGCTGTTCTACGACGAGATCACCGGCATGATCAGCGAGCCGCTGCGCAACAACCAGTACATCGCCAGCAACGCCAACAAGGCCCGCTTCAGCGGCAGCGAGGCACAACTGGACTGGCGCCCTACCCTGCGCGACCGTCTGCGCCTGACCTACGCCTATGTCGATGCCTGGGCCAGCAACCCCGACGATCGCCGCCTCAGCGCCCGCAACAGCGGCTCGGCCGGGTGGATGCGCGACTGGGGTGCCGGCTGGTCGAGCGCGCTGTTCTACTACGGCGACGATGCCCTCAACACGTACCGCTACGAGCGCTTGGACCTGCGCCTGGCCAAGCGTTTCCGGGTATATGGCAGCAACCTGGAGCTGGCGGCGTTGTGGCAACAGCGCCTGGACGATGAACCGACCACGGCAGCCCAGAACCGCTACGACAGCCGCCACCGCCTGAGCGTCAGCGCGGAGCTGGAGTTCTGATGAGCCTGCTGTTGCGCCTGCTGGTACTGTGCCTGTGGCCGCTGGGCCCATTGTCGGCCAGCGAGATCCTGCTGATCGGCGCCGAGGACCAGCCCGGCATCCGCAGCTTCGTGGCGGCGCTGGAAAACCGCAGGCCGCACGACCATGTGCACTTCCAGACCACCGCCGACTTGCCATCACCAGGCAAACTCAAGGCCGACCAGCGCCTGATCCTGCTCGACAACCCTGCCCTCGATTGGCGCCTGAGCGAAACCGCCGGGCCACCGGCCCTGGTCATGCGCGTCAGCCGGGTTCAGGCTGAGCAGCGCCTGGGAAAGTCGCGCCCGGCGTTTCTCACCTTCCTGTGGAATGACGCGCCACCGGCCCGACAGTTGCGCCTAGCGCGTTACTTGCTGCCCCAGGCACGGCGTATCGGCGTGCTGTACGGCCAGCACAGCGGGTTTCTACTCGAGGAACTGCGCCATGCGGCACGGCCGCTGGGCCTGGAAATCGTAGCCCAGGACTGGTCCGACCCACGCGACAACCGGCCATTGCAGCACCTGCTGGGCAACAGCGATGTCCTGCTGGGGCTGGACGACCCTGACCTGTACAACTCCAAGACGGCGAAGAACCTGCTGCTGAGCAGCTATGGCCGGCAGATGGCGCTGATCGGCCCCAACGCCGGTTTTGTCCGCGCCGGCGCACTGGCCAGCACCTACAGCGACCAGGACGACTGGCTGGCGGAACTCGACCAATTGCTCGACCAGCCCCCGGCGCGCTGGCCGCGCAGCCTCTACCCCAAGCGCTACAGCGTCAGCGGCAACCAGCAAGTGGCCCGGGCCCTGGGCCTTGAACCGATCGATCCGAACGCCGCCGCCCAGGTACTGGCCGAAGGAGAACCCACCCCATGAGCAGCAAACGCCTGAGTTGGGACATTCACACCCGCACCCAGATCATCAGCCTTGGCCCCGCGCTGCTGCTGACCTTGCTGCTGATCAGCTTCTTTACCTTCGTTCGTATCCAGGACCTGCGCCAGGAACTCAACCACACCGGGCAATTGATCGCCAACCAGCTGGCACCCGCGTCGGAGTACGGGGTGATTTCCGGTAACAACGAAGTGCTCGAGGGGCTCATGCGGGCCACCCTCAGCATCCCGCACGTCCGCTTCCTGGAGGTACAGGACAGCCGCAACCACATCCTGGTCTACGTGGAGCAGTCCGACGAAAGCGCCAACCGCGCGCAGCAGGTCGAAGTGTTCCAGGCGCCCATCCGCCTGCAGCAGATACGCCTGGACAACGATTTCTTGCAACAGGGCAAAGCCAACACCCCGGCCATCGGGGACGACTACCTGGGCCGGGTGATCGTCGGCATGTCCGATGACGCGTTCAGCCAGCGCCAGCAGGAAATCGTGATCAAGGCGGGCATCCTCGCGCTGTTCGCCCTGCTGTTCACCTTCTTGCTGGCTCGCCGCCTGGCCCTGAGCCTGGCCAAGCCGATCAGCGACATGGGCCACGCGGTCAAGGCCATCCAGCAAGGCAAGTACAACACGCCCTTGCCGGTGGTAGACGACAGCGAGCTGGGCCACCTGGCGCGCCACATCAACAACCTGGCCAGCGCCCTGGAGCAAGCCAGCGCTGAACAGCAACAAACCATTGCCGAGCTGATCCAGGCCCGCGAAGAGGCTGAACAGGCCAACCGTGCCAAGTCCGATTTCCTGGCGATGATGAGCCACGAGCTGCGCACCCCGATGAACGGTGTGATGGGCATGCTGCAGTTGCTGGAAACCACCCCGCTCAGCAACGAACAGGCCGATTACACCGCCGTGGCCAGCGAGTCCACCGGGCACCTGCTGAAAGTCATCAACGATATTCTGGACTTCTCGCGCATCGAACGCGCCGCGCTGCAACTGGAACACATCGACTTCAACCTCGGCGAGCTGATCACCAGCAGCGTCCAGTCCTTCCAGCACAGCGCCCAGCAACGCGGCCTTGGGCTGCACCTGCAATTGCCGGCCGACATCGGCCAGTTGCAGGTGAACGGCGACCCTACGCGCATCCGCCAGATCCTGCTGAACCTGGTGGGCAACGCGCTGAAGTTCACCGAACGCGGCCAGGTGCAGGTCGAGGCCCGCTGGCAAGTGGTCGATCGGCAGTTGATCTGGCTGACCTGCAGCGTGCGTGATACCGGCATCGGTATCGACAGCGACCGCCTGGAAATGATGTTCGTCGCGTTCCAGCAAGCGGACAGCTCGATTTCCCGCCGCTATGGCGGCACCGGGCTGGGGTTGTCGATCGCCCGCACCCTGGCCGAGCGCATGGGTGGCAAGCTGCGCGGTGAGAGCCACGTGGGCCAGGGTTCAACGTTCACCCTGGAGATGCCGTTGGCCCTGGCCAGCCAGGCGCCGGCGCCACTGCCGCACCCACTCGACCCGCCAGCGGCCGCTGCAGAGCAGAAAAAGGTGCTGTTGGTCGAGGATAATCCGGTCAACCAGAGTGTCATAGAAGCCATGCTGCGCAGCCTGGGGCTGGCGGTGTGCACCGCTGCAGACGGCCTCGAGGCGGTCGACCTGGTGGGCCGCCAGCGCTTTGCCGCGGTGCTGATGGACTGCCGGTTGCCGCACATGGACGGCTATGAAGCCACCCGCCGCATTCGCCAACTGGACAACGGCACAGGCCTGCCGATCATCGCCCTGACCGCCAACGCGCTCGACGGCGACCGCGAGCGATGCATGGCCGCCGGCATGGATGACTACCTGAGCAAACCCTTGCGCCGCAGCGAACTGCAGCGCGTGCTGCAACGCTGGTTACCCGGCCAGACAACCGCGACTGGCGATAAATGCTAAAGTGCGGCAGTCTTAAACACTGGACAGGACCTTCATCGGCCCTGAAAATAGACGTTTCAGTGCACACCTGTACTTCTTTCACCAGGTGCGCTGTGACTTTCACCACAACGCAATAGTCTACCTGTAGGCTACCGCCCCGAAGCCGTTGGTTATTCGGGTCGGTCGGGAAGATTCATCCCCTGCCACAGGGGGTTATTGAGGAGCTCGCATGACCAAACAACACGCCTTTACTCGGGAAGACCTGCTGCGCTGCAGTCGCGGTGAGCTGTTCGGCCCAGGTAATGCGCAACTGCCCGCGCCGAACATGCTGATGGTCGATCGCATCACCCACATCAGCGAAGAAGGCGGCAAGTACGGCAAAGGTGAGTTGGTCGCCGAGCTGGATATCACCCCGGACCTGTGGTTCTTCGCCTGCCATTTCGAAGGCGACCCGGTCATGCCGGGCTGCCTGGGCCTCGACGCCATGTGGCAGCTGGTCGGTTTCTTCCTCGGCTGGCAGGGCCTGCCAGGCCGCGGCCGCGCCCTGGGTTCGGGCGAAGTGAAGTTCTTCGGCCAGGTTTTGCCTACCGCCAAGAAAGTCACCTACAACATCCACATCAAACGCGTCCTGAAGGGCAAGCTGAACATGGCCATCGCCGATGGCTCGGTCAGCGTTGACGGCCGCGAGATCTACACCGCCGAAGGCCTGCGGGTCGGCGTGTTCACCTCCACTGACAATTTCTAAGGGTTATTCGCATGCGCCGCGTCGTTATCACTGGTCTGGGCATCGTTTCGTGCCTGGGCAATGACAAAGCTACCGTCACCGAAAACCTGCGCAACAGCCGTCCGGGTATCCGTTACAACCCGGAATACAAGGAAATGGGGCTGCGTAGCCAGGTTTCCGGGTCCATCGACCTCAACCTCGAAGAATTGATCGACCGCAAGGTCTACCGCTTCGTGGGCCACGCGGCTGCCTACGCCTACCTGGCCATGCAGGACGCGATCAAGGATTCCGGCCTGACCGAAGAGCAGGTGTCCAACCCGCGTACCGGCCTGGTGGCTGGCTCCGGCGGCGCCTCGACCCTGAACCAGATGGAAGCGCTGGACACCCTGCGCGAGAAAGGCGTCAAGCGTGTCGGCCCTTACCGCGTCACGCGCACCATGGGCAGCACCGTTTCGGCGTGCCTGGCTACGCCGTTCAAGATCAAGGGCATCAACTACTCGATCTCGTCGGCCTGCGCCACTTCGGCTCACTGCATCGGTACCGCACTGGAGCAGATCCAGTGGGGCAAGCAGGACATCGTCTTTGCCGGCGGCGGTGAAGAAGAGCACTGGAGCCAGTCGTTCCTGTTCGATGCCATGGGCGCCCTGTCGACCAAGCGCAACGAAACCCCGGAACTGGCCTCCCGCGCCTACGACGCAGACCGTGATGGCTTCGTCATCGCTGGCGGCGGCGGCATGGTGGTGGTCGAGGAGCTGGAACACGCCCTGGCCCGTGGCGCCAAGATCTACGCCGAAATCGTTGGTTACGGTGCGACCTCCGACGGTTACGACATGGTTGCCCCGAGTGGCGAAGGCGCTATCCGCTGCATGCAGCAGGCGCTGTCCACCGTCGACACCCCGATCGATTACCTGAACACCCACGGCACCTCGACCCCGGTCGGTGACGTTGCCGAGATGAAAGGCGTTCGCGAGGTATTCAAGGACAAGGCGCCGAAGATCAGCTCGACCAAGAGCCTGTCGGGCCACTCGCTGGGCGCCGCGGGCGTGCACGAGGCGATCTACTGCCTGCTGATGATGGAAAACAACTTCATCGCCGGCTCTGCCAACATCGACGAGCTGGACCCGGAAGTGGCCGACCTGCCGATCCTGCGCAAAACCGAAGAAAACGCCAAGATCGACACGGTCATGAGCAACAGCTTCGGCTTCGGCGGCACCAACGCCACCCTGGTGCTCAAGCGCTGGGAAGGCAAGTAAGGCGCCCTGGCAGTAATCAAAAACGCCCCGACTGGTTCGGGGCGTTTTCTTTTGTGTGGCCTGTACTGGCCCTGTCGCAGCAAGCCAGCTCCCACAGGTACTGCGCAAGGTTTGGAACCTGCGCAACCCTGTGGGAGATTCTATGGTTCCTGGCAAGGGTAGCCGCTGCATCTTCAGTGCCTGTGAGATCGAGCGCCGCCCGCGC